>JANXUR010000113.1 GCA_025356095.1 Acidobacteriaceae bacterium
TCGAGGCTGTCCCAAAGCTGCTCGATCCAAGCCAGTCGTTCGGGCGGCGACAGAAGGGATATCACTTCGCGCGTTAGTTCCATGGGAAAAGACTAGCGAAGAACCTCGGTGGGTGGCAAGTGCCCGGCGGGTGATATTTCCGCTGATCGCCCGATGTGGTGGCCGTCGAGGTAGAGCGGGCCTTCAGGCCCGCGTTGTGAGACTTTTGATTTGAAGGGCTTTAGCCCCTGAGCTAGCCGTTGACCCCGGCGGCTGAAGGCGCTCCGTCGCCGCGCACCCGCAACGCGGCGCTGGAACCGGCGCTCTACCGTCCCTGCCTCAACCGAGTGGTGGGTAATTCGTCACGCCCTTATTGAGTGACGCCTCATGCGCTGCTGGCGCGCCGTGCGGAAACCGTTCTCCGCAGACTACTTCTTGCACCCACCCTCGGTCTTGTCTTTTGCCTTGGCCGCAGATTTTGATTGCCACTGCATATTGCTGGGGACGTCGGCACCTCCGCACTCCAGCGGGACGACATGATCACCACATAGCCCGCGCAGCGGCCCTTGGTTTTGCCGGTGGCGGGGCAGGGATGGCTGTGCTCGAATGCGGACCGTGCCTTGCCGCTGCGCCGGATGTGTCCGTGGCGGTCGCGCTTGCAGGTGAAGCAGCGGTGGCTGGATTTATTCAGCGATTCTTGATGCGCCCCTCTGTGCGATTCTTGATGCGACTCCCTGTGCGACCCTCTGTGCGCTTTCGACGAGGAGCGGCTGTGGGAAGCGGAAGTCGCGCGGGACGCGTAGGAATACAAGCGGGAAGAGCCGTGTGAGTACGCGTGGGAATACGCGTGGGCAGGCGGCGCACTTGCGAGAATCAGTGCAACCATGACGCCGGAAAATATAGCTAGGATTTTCATAAGTGGACGTTGCGTTGGTACCAATTTAAGTTTAGCGGATTTGCATGGAGAACGACTCAGGCTGGCAGGCCCGCAAGTGATACCATCGCCGGGCGGGAACTATCAAGCTCGAGAAAGGCCGCTCATGAAGCTAGACACCGCAATTTCAGACTACAATTTGCACTCAATCGCCCAGCAGGCACAGCGCGCTGAGGCGCTGGGTTATGACGGCTTATGGACCTCTGAGACGCAACACGACCCGTTTTTGCCGCTGGCGATTGCAGCCACCGCGACCTCTCGCATACAACTAGGCACGGCGATCGCCGTGGCGTTTCCGCGCAGCCCCATGCTGCTCGCTTACACGGCGTGGGACTTGCAGAAAGCTTGTGCCGGGAGGTTTATACTGGGGCTTGGATCGCAGGTGAAGGCGCACAATCAGAGGCGGTTTTCAGTGCCGTTTGAGTCGCCCGCGCCCAAGCTGCGAGAGATTGTACTAGCGCTGCGTGCAATATGGGATTGCTGGCAAAACAACACCAAGCTGAACTTTCAAGGTGAATTTTATAAGTTCGACTTGATGACGCCATTCTTTCAGCCCGAGCCGATTGAGCATCCGCGTATCCCGGTTTACATCGCTGCGGTGAACCAGTTGATGTGCAAGATTGCGGGCGAGGTTTGTGACGGCATTCACGTGCACCCGCTGCATACGGCCAAGTATTTGCGAGAGTACGTGCATCCCGCGGTGGCGGAAGGGCTGGCACTTTCCGGGCGCACGCGTGGCGCAGTAGAATTTGTGACCTCGACCTTCGCAATTCTAGGCGAATCAGAAGCCGAGCGCAGCCGTAACGAGGCGGCCGTCCGCCAGCAGATTGCATTTTATGCCTCCACGCGCACGTATGAGCCGGTGCTAGCCACCCATGGCTGGGAAGGCTTGCTGCCGGAGCTGCATGCGCAATCCCTGCGCGGCGATTGGGCGGGAATGGCAAGTCTTATTACCGACGAGATGCTCGACGCCTTCGCCTTGAGTGGCAACGTGGCATCGCTCGGCCATAAGCTGCGGGAACGGTATGGGGACTTGCTGGACCGCACCGCGTTGTACACGCCCTATCCAGTGGTGATACCGGAAGACGATGCGCGGGCGCTGATTGCGGGCGCTGATTGCGGGCATGAAAGGCGGGGCAGCTAGCTAGCTACCTGCTATGCGGGGCATTCTGCGAACCACGCCACAGCAAGCGTGATTCGCAGAGAAGTGGCCGCTAGTTCGAGAGTTGCGCGGTGGTGAAGCCGCCGAAGGTCTGGCTCAGCAACACGACCGAGTAGATGCTGCCCGAAGCGTAGGCTGCGGCACCACTGGTCGCGATCACATTCTTTGTGCCCGCCTGAGTGAAGATGACCTCGAAGTTACCCGCTACCAAGCTCTGGTAGGTGGACTGGGTCTCGAACGCCACGGAGGTCAGCGTCGGCGAGACGCCGGTCACGTCGGTGGAGGGAGCTACGATGTAGGCGTCCACCGGGCCAGCAGAGGGTGCCGCGTTAATCAGCCGGATGGTAAAGTCGCCGCTGGTGGGAGTCGTGGTGTTGTCCAGTAGCGAAATTGCTGCCAATTGTCCGGGATAGCCAGCCACCAGCACAGTCACCTGAGTCGCGCTGGCGGGGCTGATGGTTGTATTCAGCAGAGCATTGCTGGATCCGGCAGTGTTCAACTGAAATTTGTGGCTACCCGCCGGAGTGGTGACATAGGCGGACGCGGTACCAAAGGTGACCTTGCTGGCCACTACCTTGGTATCGAGCACAACATCCAGGTCAGATTCGCCTGGCGAAGCGTGGAGGACGCGAAACTTGACGTCGGAACTGGAGCCGCAGCTTGCGGTGAGGAGGAGGGCCATGCACACAGCAGCAGCAGCCGCGATGATTCGGATTGATTTCAATTCCATTTCACTTCCTTCAAGAAAATGCTGGCGCTAAGGGGCAATCAGGTAAGACGCGCCGGTGGTCAATAAGGTTGACTGCCAGCGGCATGAATCCTGCGGCCAGATGGTAACACCCGTCCTTTAAGAATACCGCAAACTGCCGCTTATGCCAGCGGGGATGGTCGGACGCGATGCCGTTCGGGGGCTAGAAGCTATATTTCAGGGCAAACTGGAATACCCGCGCGCCATTCAGCGCGTTGATCGTCTGCAACTGACCAAACCCCGCGCTGGGAAGCAGGTAGCAGGTCTGGTTTGGGCTCTGGCCGTCACCGCAATTTGCACCCGTGGGCTGATATTGAATCGGATTTACACCATTGCCGTTTTGCACGTAGTAGTTGGCGTGGTTCAGCGCGTTGAAGGCTTGCGCTTGCAGGGTCAGGCTTTGGCGCTCCGTAAGGCGAAACTGCCGTGCCAAGCCTAAATCTACCTGCTGCGTCCACGGCCCGTAAAACGAGTTGATGCCTACGACAGGGCTTGGTGCCGCGCCGTTAATGCCGAGCGCCGAGTTGGCGGTGCTCTGATTCGCTGCGCTGTTGTTGACGGACGAACCGTCGCCGGACTCGCCACCAACGCTGCAATTGGCTGGGTCGCTCTCAGTACAGGCGCTGCTCAGCAGGGCGGCGTAAGGGCGCCCGGAGGCGAACTGACCGACTGCGCTGAGCGTCCAGTGGGAAAGCAGAGCGCGCGCGGTGGGCGATTGCAAGTGCTGGCCGAATTCGGGCTGATACGAAGCCTCGAAGGTGAGCCGATGGCGCTGATCAAGCAAATACGGCCCGTGGGTGTTGCCGAAGTTGAACTGATTGTTAAAGTCCACGCCATTGCGCATGATGTTCTTGGCAAAGGTGTAGGAAGCCTGAAAGCCGAGTCCGTGGTGTG
>JANXUR010000015.1 GCA_025356095.1 Acidobacteriaceae bacterium
CCCTGATATGATTCCGCATTCCGTCACAAGGTTCGCGCTCGTCGCGCTCCTTGGCATTGAACTTGTAGTTGTTCGGGTCTCCGGTACAACTGGCCGAAGGCGCTATACCTCCATAGGGATAGTAGTCACACTGCTCGCTCACGTTGCCGCTCGCATCCGTCATCACGCTCGCCGACCCCAGATGGTCCGAGTAGTAATAGTGCACCACCTGCGGCGTCACGCTCACGTCGCGCCGAACGATGCGCTTGCCGTTGAAGAAGATATACTCCTCGGAGAAGTTGCCAGTCAAGTCGCTCTCGGCCAGCGTGTCCGCTGGTGGCCCACTCAAGCGCGCTGTTCGCTTGAGTGGGATGCAGGCATCTCGCGCCTTCTCAGCATCAGCCTAGCACGGGCGTGACCGCGCTACGAGCGCGAACCTTGTGACGGAATGCAGAATCATATCAGGGGGAATGGAATCTGGTCGGGGCGAGAGGATTCGAACCTCCGACATCCTGCTCCCAAAGCAGGCGCGCTACCGGGCTGCGCTACGCCCCGACGGTGGCGTCACTTCTATTCTAAACCACGCGCTGCGTTCAGCTCAGGAAGGGGCCAGCCGACGGTGGTGCGGTGCGGCGTTTGCGCGGCGCAGGACGCAAGGGGCTTTCCGCTGACCGCACCTCACCATACCTCCCCGCACCTGACCACACCTCACCATACCGCCCCGCACCTGACCCCACCTCACCCCGCCCGCCTCCCCATTGCTTTAGCATTCCGTGGCCCGAACCTGTGGCCCACGCTTTCCGACAGCACATGGGCAATACGCCCGGGTTGGACCTTTTGTGATAATTTTAATGGCTCAACGGCATGGCAGCATCAATCCAACCAGTGCGGTAGCACGCCAGACGGAGTTGCGGAATGAATCTAGTTAGGGGAAATCGCCAGCGCCCGGCTCGAGCGGCGCTATTTCTGTTTTTGTTCACGTCCATTATGGTGTTTTTGGCTGCCTTTGCAGGAGCGCAGGCCTACCCTTCCGCCGACCCTGCGCTGCCCGCGGCTCCGCACGAAAAGCAAGTGCGCCTCAAGCACCTGCTGGTGATAGGCGAAACCAAGGGTTGGGAGCACGATTCGATTTCGCCAGCCATGGTCGCTATCTACAACATGGGGCGCGAGAGCGGTCTGTGGGACGCCATCCTGCGTACCGACGTCGAGCTAATCACCAAGGCCAAGATGGAGCGCAACACCAAGAATCTCGACTACTTCGACGCAATTGTGTTCGTCAGCACCACCGGCGAACTTGACCTGAGCGAAAGTCAAAAAGCCGACATGATGTCGTTCCTCAAGGACGATGGCAAGGGTTTTGTGGGGGTGCACGCCGCGCTCGACACCAACTACAAATGGCCGGAATATGGCGAGATGATCGGTGGCTGGTTTGACGAGCATCCTTGGGCTACGTTTAGCGCGCCCATCGTGAATGAGGATTCCAGTTCTCCGATAGTGCGTCACTTTCCGGGCGCATTCGTGAAGTATGACGAGATCTATCAGCCCAAAGCGTGGTCGCGCGAAAAAGTTCATGTGCTGCTGAGTCTCGACCCGGCGAGACTCAACTACGCGAATAACCCGCGCATTCACCGCACGGATCATGACTTCGCCGTAGCGTGGAACAAGATGTACGGCAAGGGGCGGGTATTTTATTCGACCCTCGGCCACACCGAAGAAGCGTGGAACGATCCGGACGTGCGCAAGATGTATTTCGAGGCGATCAAGTGGGTGCTAGGTATGACGGAGGGCAGCGTGGCCCCCCATCCAAGGCCGTAGGCGGTTGGCAAAGCACATCATAAGAATAGAGTCCAAACAAGGAAACGCAGAGAGGTAACTTGCACTATGGATCGGCTTGAAAAATTGTTTTGCTTGCATTGGTCCCGGAGTTTGCGATGGGGCGCACTGTTAGGGGGCGTGATTGCGCTGCCCAGCCTCGCTGCTGCACAAGCGATGGCTGCGCCGCCTGCCAAGCCAGCTACCGCAGTTTCTAAGCCAGCTGCGCGGGTATCCGCGCCAGCACATAGGGTATATCCCGAGGCGTTGGTGGAGGCTGGGGAATCCAACTTCCGGCAAGCCTGCGCCTTCTGCCATGGCCGGGGTGCCGATGGCGGCGAAGGTGGGCCTGATCTGACGCAATCAAAGTTAGTGGCGGAAGACGTAGACGGCGACAAGATCGGCGGCGTTGTGCGCAAGGGCCGCACCGATAAGGGCATGCCACCGTTTGATTATTCCGATGCGAAGATTGCGAGTCTGGCAGCTTTTATCCACACACGCAAGTACTTGGCGGAGAGCAAGCCCGGTGGACGCAAGGGTGTTGCGGTTGCCGATCTGCAAACAGGCAACCTGGCTGCGGGTCGGCAATACTTTGTGGGGGCGGGTGGCTGCGCGAACTGCCACTCTGCGACCGGAGACCTTTCGGGGATTGCAACGCGTTACGAAGGCCTAGCGCTGGAACAGCGGATGCTGTATCCCAACAGCGCGAAGGCGAGCGTCACCGTAACCCGCGCCGGGCAAACAACCATAGGCACACTCGCCTACCTTGACGAGTTTACGTTGGCACTGACGGATTCGAAGGGCGTGTACCACTCCTGGCGGACTTCCGATGTGCAGTACAAGGTGGACGCGCCGGCAAATGCCCACATCGAGCAGTTGCCCAAATACACAGATGCCGACGTCCACAATCTAATGGCGTACTTGCAGAGCCTGCGCTAAATCGCTAAATTCTGGCTCCTGCCAACGCATTGAGAGGTTTCGTTTCTATGAAGCTATGCAAGGCTGTCTTTTTAGTTACGTCGGCAATTATCGCGATGCTCGCACCGGCTGTGTTACATGCTCAGGATGCGACGGCACAAATGCTGGTGCATCCACCGGCTGATAGTTGGCCGAGTTATCACGGCGACTACTCGGGCCGCCGCCACAGTGCATTGACGCAGATCACCCCCCAGAACGTCAAGAACCTGTCGCTAGCATGGGCCTTCCAGACCAATCAGACTGCCACCATCAAGTCCTCACCCTTGCTGGTAGATGGCGTGTTGTACTTTACGGTTCCGGACAACATTTGGGCAGTAGATGCTCGTTCGGGCCACCAGATTTGGCGATACACCTACCCTCCCAGCAAAGGCGAGTACATTGGCCAGCGCGGGGTGGCAATTTACAAAGGTTATCTCTACTTCATGACTCCCGACGCCCACTTGGTGTCGCTCAACGCCAAGAACGGCAAAGTGCGCTGGAAGGTGACTGTAGGCGATGTCAATAAAGGCTACTGGAGCACGATGGCACCGCTGGTGGTGGGCAATCATGTGCTGGTGGGTGTGGGCGGCGACTTGGACAATATTACAGGCTACCTTAGGGCGGTAGATCCTGATACTGGTGCCACACAGTGGCAGTGGGATTCGACGCCTCCGGCGGGCACTCCAAACCAGACCACGGGCGGCATGACGTGGATTACTGGCACCTACGATCCGGACTTGAATCTTATCTATTGGGGTACGGGCAATCCTACGCCCGTGTTAAACGGTGCCGCGCGGCCCGGCGATGATCTCTACACCTGCAGCATTGTTGCGCTGCATGCGGATACGGGCCAACTGGCGTGGGCCTTTCAACCCGCGCCACATGATACTCACGATTGGGATGCGGTGCAGATTCCTGTGCTGGTAGATGGCGACTTCCATGGCGAGCCGAAGAAGATGCTGATGCAGGCCTCGCGCAACGGCTACTTCTTTGTGCTAGACCGCACGAACGGAAAGAATCTGCTGACCGTGCCCTTTGGTCCGGTGAATTGGGCAACTGGCATTGACGCGAAAGGGCAGCCAATTCCCGATCCGGCCAAGGAACCGGCACCCGATGGACGCCTGATTGCTCCTGACGAAGGTGGGCTGACTAACTATCGTTCCCCTAGCTTCGACACTAAGACGGGCCTGTTTATTGTAAGTGCCCACCCGGCGTGGAGCTTGTACTTTACTAAGCCGGCCGACGGCACCTACGGCTGGGCTGGTGCCGACTACACCGTGTGGGGTAAAGGTGTGATCGAAGCCATTGACTACCAGACTGGAAAAATCCGCTGGAGCCACGAGATTGGCGGCGAGTCCGGTGCAGGTGTGTTGACCACGGATTCAGGCTTGGCCTTCACCGGTGACAGCCATGGCAACGTGCTTGCGCTGGATTCCAGCGACGGTAAAACGCTCTGGCACGCTGGCTCCGGCGCTTCCAGTCAAAGTTCCCCCATCACCTATGTGCTGGATGGACGCCAATTTGTGCTGACCAGCAGTGGCAGCGTGATGTTCGCATGGGCGCTTCCTGAGGCCCAGTAAGTTCGTTCGGACTGCGTTAGAAAGAAGGTTGGCGGTGCCCAAGGGTGTCGGCATTCCCGGTGGAGGATCCATGCAGAAGTTGAATCGGCGAAGTTTTTTAAGGGTAGCAGGCGGTGTAACTGCGGGATCCTTCCTTGGTGCGAACGTACGCTCCTTGGCATCGGCCCAGACTGCGCCCGCAACTCCAGTGGCCGCCAATGATCACATTCAAATCGCGCTGATTGGTGCCGGCGGGCAGGGCCAAGGAGACACAAGGACTGCCGTGCAGGTTCCGGGAGTGAAGCTGGTCGCCGTGGCCGATTGCTACGATGGTCGCCTCGAACACTGCAAGGAGCTTTGGGGCAACGACATATTTACTACTCGCGACTACCGGGAAATCCTCACGCGGAAAGATATTGATGCGGTCATTGTGGCTACCCCAGACCATTGGCATAAGCAGGCTTCTGTAGATGCGATGCGCGCGGGCAAAGACGTCTATTGCGAGAAGCCGATGATCCATCTCTACGCCGATGGGCCGGAGATGATTGAGGCTGCGCGCGCCACTCGCCGGATTCTGCAAGTAGGTAGCCAGCGTGTAAGTTCGGTTGTCTATGCCAAGGCAAAGGAACTGCTAGCTGCTGGAGCGATTGGAAAGCTGAATCTGGTGACCGCGCATTGGGATCGCAACTCCTCCATGGGTGCGTGGAACTATACAGTCCCTTTGGATGCCTCCACCGAAAGCTGCGATTGGCCCCGCTTTCTGGGCACAGCACCCCAGATTCCCTTCAATGCGGAACACTTCTTCCAATGGCGCAAGTGGAAAGCCTATGGCAGTGGCGTGGCGGGTGACCTGTTTGTCCATCTGTTCAGCGGGACTCACTTCATCACCGGCAGCCACGGTCCCACCCGCGCGATGGCCACCGGCGGACTACGTTTTTGGAAGGATGGCCGCGATGCACTCGACGTAATGGTGGGCCTGTTTGACTACCGCGAGGGCTTTAACCTGCGGCTGTGCGTGAACTTTGTAGATGGTGGCGAAGAGAGCGAAGGGCTGATCTTTACTGGCTCTGAAGGCACGATGGAAATTGCTTACAACACGGTGAGCATCGCCCGCTCTCCTAGACGCAAGGACCCCGGCTACACCACCGGTACTTTTACCGATGCCATGCAAAAGCGACTGCTGGAAAGCTATCGGCAGGAGTATCCGCTGACGCACTCTTCTGAAGCGCCTGCCGCGGAGTATGAGAAATATGTGGCGCCCGAAGGCTACAGCGACAGCTACGATCACTTTAGTAATTTCTTTGCCGCTGTCCGCACCCGGCAGCCTGTGGTGGAGGATGCGGCGTTCGGCTACCGCGCAGCCGGCGCTGCGTTGCTAGGGAATTTGAGTATGGATCGTGGCGCGGTGGTGGGATGGGACCCCGATGCAATGAAGCTGGCGTAGAGCGCACCGAGAGTGCCACGGAGATTTTCGCGATCTGTGCCGGGCCAAGCAATCATTCCTTGCGAGTGATGCTGCTCCCGCTATTCGCCTTCGGGCTTGGCAATGCTGGCAACCTTCACGCCACTTAATCCATTTACGTACTTCGCCACACCTTTATACAGCGAGTCAGCAATGCGTTGGCGATACTCGCCGGTTTGCAGCTTCTTCTCGTCGGCCGGGTTGCTAACAAACGATATTTCCGCCAAGATGGATGGCATGTTCGCGCCGATCAAGACCACGAACGGAGCCTTTTTCACACCACGATCGCGCAGCCCAGGGTTCTTGGCGTTGAGTCCCGACCACAGCGAGTGCTCCACGTCGGCCGCAAACTCGCGCGACTCCTCAATCTTCTCTTTCAGTGCAATCTTCTTCACCAGATCTTGCAGTTCGTGGATGGACTTTTCTGACACTGCATTTTCGCGAGCCGCCACTTCCAGCGCGTCTTTAGACGAGGTGAAGTTCAGGTAGTAAGTTTCCACGCCGCGGGCGGTCTCATCGTCGCTGGAGTTGGCGTGAACAGAAATGAAAAGGTCGGCGCGCTCGCGGTTGGCGATGGCGGTGCGGGTTTCCAGCGGAATAAAAGTATCGTCGTCACGGGTATACACCACCTCAGCTCCCAGCCGGGATTGCAGTTCCTTGCCCAAGCGCAAAGCGACATCCAGCACCAGATCTTTTTCGCGCAGTCCGTCCGGCCCGATAGTGCCGGTATCGTGGCCACCGTGTCCGGCGTCAATCACAATCTTGCCAATCTTCAGGCCCAGCGCGCGGATCAGCGAGCGGTCGCCGGTTGCCGTAGGTTCGGCTTCGTGTATGACGGGTGCGGTGCTGGGTTCGACCTTCGCTTCCGTCTTATTTGACGATCTAGAATGCTTGCCTTTACCCAGTGTGGCAGGGGCCACGACACTTGCCACGACGCTCTCCACTTCAGCCTCCGCATCATTGTCGCGCGTGGCCGCAGCTACCTTCTTTGTGGCCGGGCTGCTGGCTGAAGAAGTGCTACTAGAACCAGTGCTACTAGCAGTACGACCAGAAGGAGTGGCGGAGGCATGGACACTCCATGCAGGTTCGGTTGTAGCGTTGGCGTTTTCCGTGACCTTAGCCCAGCTGCCGGAGGCGTTGCCGTCAACGGTCGAGTCAGCGTCCGCGATATCTACCTCGGAATGGTCAGACGTGGAATGGCCAGATTTGGCTTGGCCAGACTTGGCTTGGCCAGACTTGGATTGGTCAGAGGCAGACTTTCGGTCGGAGGCAGTCTTTCCCTTTAAGCCCTCCGCGACCGGCAGCGCCAGCTTAGTGGAACGCGCTATCTCCGCAAGATTGTTTGTGGTGGTCGGCAGGATTGGCTTGACTCCTAGTGGCGATGCCGGGTTTACCGTTTGCTGTGCCGTCAAATTGCGGTCACGCACTTCCCGGCCATGGATATCAATGATCAGTCGGTAAGGGTTCGGCAGCAGGAAGGCGCTGTAGTCGGCCAGACTATCTACTTCCAGCACTAGGCGCGTTTTTCCAGGTTGGAATTGCCCAATGCGCATGTGGCGGAGAAAGCCATCTGTCTCGTCAAAGTCTTTGCCCACCAACGTTGAAGCAAGTTGCGACTCCTTTAGATCAATCACAATGCGGTCGGGGTTGGCAATGCGCTGCGACTCATACCGGACGGAGGCTTCCAGATCAATCGCCACGCGGGTGTAGTCTGGCGTGGACCAATGGCGGATGCCTGTGACGCGGGGCAGAGAACGCGCCGCTGCTTCCACCAGAGGCGTGCCTGCGCGGGCAACTGCGTTTGAGGAGGTCTGCCCGACTGCCGAAGCATCCTCTGCGGTGGCGGTGCTGCTCTTCCGTGCGCTGCTGCCCTTTGGTGCAATGCTGCCCCTTGGGGTGGGCTGGCGGAGGGTGACGCTCGCCGCAGCGGACGCACCCGGCTGCACATTCTTGCTGTGTTTGCCGGGATGGGGAGTGTAATTCGGCGGCGTGGCGTTGTTAGTGACCAGTTCGCTCTGCTGCTTGCCTTTGCGCTCTGCTTTTGCGGCGCGGTCAAGGTCGGCAATTTGCTGTTTGGCCTCTTCCGCTAGCCGCTGACGCGGATACTTCTTCAGATAGTCCTGAAACGTGGCCCGTGCCTTCGCGGCGTCATTCAGATCTTCTTTGTAAACCTCAGCGATGGTGAACAGCGCGTCGAATCGGTAGCGGCTGCCGGGATACTCTGCGCGCAGAAACTGATAACGCTCGATGGCCGCGTTCAGGGATGCGACGTCATCAAACTGACGGCCTTTTTCCACCAGCACCTCGGCCTGCGCCAGCACGCTGGCATCGGCCTTGCTGGAAGTGGGACGGCCAAAATACACCTGCCGATAGGCGTCAATTACGCGATCATATTCTCGACGAGCCCGTTGATCTGCTGGCCGCCCATTCAGCGCTTCGCGCGCTTTCTCAGCATGGTCAAACTGTTGGTGTGCCCAAGCTTCATTGCGGTGCGGTCGGGATTGCAACGGCGTAGCCAAGGGGAGGGCGAGCAACGCGCATACCATCACCGCTGCGGCGATGCGGGTGTACCGGGTTTTGCGGCCACTTCGAATTGCGATCGTGCCTGGGGTCACGTTCTCTTCTCTCACGGTTTCTTCACTCTGCTTCGCGGTGTGTAACGCCGCATTACAGCGTAAGTGTCGTCCAGCCAACTGGCCCCTACCACCAAGCCGAGGCTGGGGTTTCTAGTCGGTGTTGCTCAGCGTCAGCACACCGTGCTCGTCGCGATAAAGCCGCGCGGGCGGAGTGCAGTTTCTGGTATGGGTGTAGTGGTTGCCGGGCACTGAGCCCGTGATGCGCCGCAAATAGTCGCGTGTTTCCGCGAAGTCAGGTACGCCGCCCGCCCGCCGCACTGCGCCTTCCCCGGCATTGTAGGCAGCTAGGCTCAACTGTAAGTCACCACCAAAATGCTCAAGCAGAGTCTTCAGGTGCCGCACCCCACCATCAATATTTTGCGCCGCGTCAAACGGATTTGCTACGTTCAACTGGGCCGCCGTTGCAGGCATCAACTGCATCAAGCCTTGCGCACCCTTGCGCGAAACCGCGAGTGGGTCAAAGGCTGACTCGGCTCGGATGACCGAGCGAATTAGATCCGCGTCGAGTCCGTGGCGTGCGGACGCTTCCGCAATTGCGGCGTCAATTTCAGCACTTGAAGTTGAAGTTGAAGTTGAAGTCGAAGTCGAAGTTGCAAACGGGACGCGGGAACGAACGTACCCGCCGCCAGCGCTGAGTTTGCCTGCTGCTGAAGCCTGCCATTCGCCCTGGGGCTCGGTAGTGAAAAGCAGTTGACCCGAGGCGCTTCGCACCGCGAAAACGCGCGGAGCGGGCACCCGAACTTGTGGAGTGATAGCCGCCCGCTGGGCAGCTTGCGCCGACTGCGCGCACAACTCGGCTGCGCCCAAAATTGGCGTGAGGGAAAGCGAGATCGCGATTGTGGGGTTCACCATCAGGGCAAATAACAGGCGTTTGCGCATACCGAGCCTCCTGCTGCGGGCACACTAATCCTGCAGCCTAGCTACCCGGAACCTGACGGAGAATCAAACCTGAGCAAGCTGATTATAGGCCGCCCGCGGGGCTAAGCATAGGGTTTGCATGGGTTCGGAACCACCAATGGTAATGGGCGAAATCTGCCCTTTCCGCCGACCCGCGCACTCTGTTACGCTGCCATCACGATGGATGCGCCGCAAAACTTCTCCGCTAACATGGCATCTGCCTCGGTCAGCCTGCCCGATTTCGAGGAGTCGCCCCTCCAGCAGGTGCCGGATTCGCTCATGCTCTACGGCTTCTGGTACCGTGCGCTGCCCGGTGACCAGGTGGCGAAAGGCAAGCTGGTGGCGGCGAAACTGCTCGAAGTCCCGCTCGTTCTCGGCCGCGATGCTGACGGCAGGGCATTTGCCATGCGCAATGCCTGTCCGCACCGCTCGATTCCCCTTTCTTGCGGACGTTTCGATGGCCGCAACGTGGAGTGCAGCTACCATGGCTGGAAGTTCGACGGCCAAACCGGTCGTTGCACCGAAATTCCGTCGTTGACCGAGGACTCCAAGCTGAAGATTGACCGCATTTACGCCACCAGCTATCGCTGCGAAGAGCATGACGGCTTTATATGGGTCTTTCTACCGGATGCGGCGGTCAAGCCTGCGTTATCGAACACTGGAGCCGCTGGTGCAGTCATCCCTGAAGTGCCCCGCCTTGAGAGATTCAGCGATGACTACACCTTCACTTACCTGACAGCCGACCTTGCCTGCAGCGTGGATCACGGCATCATCGGTCTGATGGATCCGGCGCACGGGCCTTTCGTGCACCAGTCCTGGTGGTGGCGCACGGCAAAATCCATCCACGAAAAGCAAAAAGCCTACGAACCCATCCCGAACGGCTTTCGCATGAGCGCGCACAAGCCCAGCAGCAACAGCGGCCCTTACAAGTTACTGCGGCTTTATGCGGGCTCCAACGAAATTACCACCACCATTGACTTTGTTTTGCCGAACCATCGCATCGAGGTCATACGCGCCGGAAAGCTCTGGTTTAGCAGTCTTACCACCGTTACGCCCCTCACCCGCGACCGCTGCCGTATTGACGTGTGTGCGGGCTGGAATATCTTCCGCCACGTCCCCGGAGTGCTCACCATCTTCCGTGCCTTCAGCAAGAGATTTATTGCGCAGGATCAAGTCACGATGGAGCAGCAGTCCGAAGGGTTAAAGCACACACCCGCGCTTATGCTGATTGACGACGCCGACCGTCCCGCCAAGTGGTACTTCCAACTCAAGGCTGCTCATCTGGAAGCCCAGCGCACAGGCCAGCCGATGAAACACCCGATGGATGGGCCTGTCGTGTTGCGGTGGCGAAGCTAGGCAGAACTTGAAACCACAAAGGCCGCAGAGTATCACAGAGAAAAAACGGGAAGGGTAAACGCAAAAAACTCACAACCGCAGGGTTCACCGAGCTTCACGGAGTACAACGATAAAAGCAAAAAGAAGAAAGAAGTGCTTTTGCTTTACCCTCTGTGAACCTCTGCGTCCTCTGCGGAGACGCAAAGAGCTAACGCTGAGGAGCACGACAGAAAGGGTTATGAAGCAGAAAGTCCTCGTCGCCCCACCTCGGCGAAACTCAGTGTCCCGTGCGGCTACAGTTCCTGGCCCTTCGCATACCGCGGCAACGCCAGCATCATTCCCGCTGCCACCAGCGTGGAACCCGCCAGCAGCACCAGCAGTGACGCATAGGACCCCGTCGCATCGAATGCCTTGCCCATAATCACCGGCCCAATTGCTCCCGCGATGGCGTAAGCCGTCCACGTGTATCCGTATAGGCTTGAAAACGCGCGCAAGCCGAAGTAACGCGTTATCAGGTAGGGGGTAATGTCCGCCTCTGCGCCCAGACCCAACCCAATCAACGCCGCAGCGCCCAGCACTGGCACTGCCGTCGCCGCCGACGACAGCATCAGGATTCCGCCCGCGCAGCCCGCGTAGAGTACAAATGCCACGCGCGGTGCGAAGAAGCGGTCGAGCAAATATCCCGTGAACAGGCGCCCGAACACACTGGCCCCGCCCATCACACTCAAGGCGAGAGCGGCTTTCGCCGCCGAGACGCCGCGATCGGTCAACAGCGCTGAAAGATGGGTCACCGCGCCATTCACGCTAATCGAACTGAGAAAAAGCGCGGCAACAATAATCCAGAATGCACGCGAGCCCAGCCCTTGCCGCGCCGTCATTCCCGGATGTTGCACATCCTCATGCGTCGCCGCATGCGGTCGCTCGCGCACCCAAAGCGCCGTCAGCGGCAGACCCAGCATCAGCACCAGCGCCCCTAGAACGAAATACGCGTTCCGCCACCCATACGAAGAGATGATCCACTGCGCCAGCGGCGGCAGTAGGATGGAGCCGGTACCTACGCCCGTCATGACGAGCGCCAGCGCCAGCCCACGCCGCTCGTCAAACCACGTAGAGACTGCGCGCGAGTAACCCATCTGCGTGGTGCCGTTACCCACGATGCCCAGCAGCACAAACGTGGCGTAAAGGTGAAACAGACTCGGCGTCAGCAGGCCGAGCGACGCAAACCCAAGACCAAATACCGCCATGCAGGGCAGAATGATTTTGCGCGGGCCGTAGCGATCCAGCAGATGTCCAAGAGCGGGGGAGCACACCGCCACAGTAAGCGCAGCGAACCCGAATGAGGCTGAAATGGACTCGCGATTCCAGCCAAACTCAGCGCTCAGCGGCTTCACAAACACACTGAAGGTGTAAACCAGCAGAGAGCCAAAGCTCACCATCACGCCGAAATACGCTGCTACCACAACGCGCCAGCCCGCTCGACTCGCGGTGCTGGCGCGCATGGAACTCCCCGGGATTTCTTCTTCCATTTCAGCCCGCCTCGCGTCCCCTCGTTTCAACTCTTGGAGTAGCCATGAACAGCAGTGCGCTTGCCGCCCTCGCGATGCGCCTCTTCTGACAAGGCATGTACGCCGCTGGCATCAATCCAGCGGTTGTAAAAATTGAACAATGCGCACACCGTGATGGTGTAGTAGATTGCCTCGTCGTCCCAGCCCACCGCGTACAACGGCTGCATGTCGGCTGGCGTAATGTGGTGCGAATCCTTATTTACCTTGCTCACGAACCGGAACAGCGCCTTGTGCTTATCATCCAGACCGCTGCTTTCCAGGTCGCGCAATGCACTCCACACCAGCGCTTCCCCTTCAGTTCCGCCACCCAGCAGTTCCGCCGCGACCGCGGCGTGCGAGTTCAGTCAAAACGGGCAGTGGTTTTCATACGACGTGTAGGCCGCAATCAGCTCACGCATGCCGGAAGAAATCGGCGCCTCACCGCGCATCATGTGTTGAGTGAAATCGGCCAGATTGTTCGTCGCTTCTTGCTTGAAGGCGAACATATGCCAGATCTGCGGATACTCCGTGCCGCGCTTTTGCGCGCCTTCAATCAGGCTGCGGAATGGCCCGGGTGCCGGGTTTGCCTCCACCTCGGGCAGAAACATCGGCTTCATCATCGGTGGACGCTTGGACATAGTTACCTCAGCACAATTTTGACTAACAGATTCGTTAGGGGAACACGCCGCCGAAATCTCCCGCAATAGTGGGAAACAGTTAGCGACAAAACCTGAACTACAGAGGCCGCAGAGTATCACAGAGGAAAAGCCAGGAAGGGCAAACACAAAAAAAGACTTGCATTTACCCCAGCAAATCCCCTACCACCGCGTAAGCCGACTCCAGCGCTGCATCGAGTGCGGCGGCGTCCTTACCGCCAGCCTGTGCCAGGTCGGGCTTGCCTCCACCGGAGCCGCCCACCTTCTGCGCCACCAGGGCCACCACTTTGCCTGCGTGAATCCGCGCCGTCAGGTCCTTGGTTACGCCGACGATGATCGTCACCTTGGCATCGTCTCCCGCCTGCGCCGACCCCAACACCGCCACGCCTGAGCCCAGCTTCTGCCGCAACTGATCCACCAGCGTGCGCAACTGCCCGGCGTCTAGCCCATCCACGCGGTGGGCCAACACCTTCACGCCCTTCACTTCGCGAATCTTTTCGTCCACGCTCGCTACAGACGACGAGGCCGACTTCATGCGCAACTGGTCAAGCTCGCGCGTCAGCCGCTTGATCTCGGCCTCGCGCTTCTCGAACTCTGCGCGCAATGCCGCGCTCGGTGAATTGTTGCCGCTAGTGCCGCTGCCAACAAGGCCCGTCACTAGCTTCTCCAGTGCATGGTCCTTGCGGAAGTGTTCCAGCGAGCGGTCGCCCGCAACCGCTTCAATGCGCCGCACCCCGCTCGATACGCTGCCTTCGCTCAGTATCTTGATTAGGCCAATCTCGCCCGTTGCCGCCGTGTGCGTGCCGCCGCACAGCTCGGTCGAGTAGTCGCCAATCTTCACCACCCGCACCTTGTCACCATACTTCTCGCCAAAAAGCGCCATGGCGTGATACTCGTTGATGGCGGTGTCAATCGGTACGTCGGCGATGGTTTCCACCCGCATATTCGCCAGCACTTTGCGGTTGATGGCGTCCTCGATGTCCTGCAACTCCTCGTCGGCCACTGCGGCAAAGTGCGAAAAATCAAAACGCAAATGTCCCGGCGCTACCAGTGAACCTGCCTGCTTCACGTGTGTGCCCAGCGTATCGCGCAGCGCCGCGTGCAGCAGATGCGTGGCCGTATGATGCCGCATGGACGCCCAACGCAGGTCGGTGTCCACCACCGCGTCCACATGGTCGCCCACGTAAATATCGCGGAGCGCAACTACTTTGTGGGAGCGTACCCCCTGCACCGGAGCGTAGGTGCCGCTGACTTCGGCGATCTGCTGACCATCCCGGTGGAGCAATACGCCGGTATCGCCAGCCTGCCCGCCGGATTCCGCATAAAACGGCGTGTGGTCGAGAATCACCTCGCCAGCTTCGCCAATCGCGAGTTGCTGTACACCCTGACCATTGGACAGCAGCGCCAGCACCTCACAGTTCGCAGAAGAAGTCTGTGTGTAGCCCTGGAAGATAGAAGTTGGCAGGCTTTGATACGCCGGATTTGCTGTCTGCTTGGTCGCACCCTTCCACGACGCCCGCGCTCGCGTGCGCTGTTCGGCCATCGCGGCGTCAAAGCCCGCTTCACAAAACTCAATCCCCTGGTCGCGGCAAGCTTCACGGATGAAGTCAAGCGGCAATCCATAAGTGTCATACAATCGAAAGGCTTCAACGCCATTCAACGATGGATAGTTGCGGAGTTTCTCGCACTCCCTTTCAGCATAGTCCGCCTTCGACTTGCCAAGCTGTTCCTCAATCGTTCGCAAAAAAGCGTCGTGTCCGCTCCCTGGAGTGATTTGAACGCCTTCGTCAAACATCCATTCGGTAAGCCAGCGAGTGGGGCGACCGTAAACGATCGCGGACATAGCGTCAAGGCCGTCCACTAAGGTTCGGGCAAAGCGTTCTTCTTCCGCCAGCA
>JANXUR010000044.1 GCA_025356095.1 Acidobacteriaceae bacterium
GACGGCGACTCTCAGGTTCGCCGTGGCGCTAGCGACCGCACTCGCCGCCGCGGAATCGTGTTGCGCTGGCCTGAGGCGACGCTACTGGGCTGTGCCGGTCACGCTCACCGTGAGCGGGCTGCCGCCGGCGTTTTCGCCGATGGAAATCTGCGTGGTGAAGGTGCCTGCCACTGACGGGTTGAAGAACACCGTCACCGTGCAACTGGCGTTGGCGGCCAGGGTGCCGGTGCAGGGGTTGGAGTCGCTGAAGGGCGCACCGATCTGCGAGACCGAAAGAATCTTGATCGCCGACGTGGAAAGGTTGGTCAGCAGCAGTGGCAGGTTGTTGCTGGTGCCTACTTTCACCGTGCCAAAGGCGACGGTAGAAGGTACCAGCAAAAGCGTGCCGGTGCCGGAGAGTGATATTTTCTGCGGGCTGCCGGGGGCGTCGTCGGTGATGGTGATGGTGCCGGTGTGCGCGCCTTTGGACTGCGGGCTGGAGGAGACTCGAAGAGTACACTTCGCGCCCGCCGCCAGAGTCGCCGGAGTAAGTGGGCAGGTGGTGGTGTAGACGAAGTCGGCGTCGTCTAGGGCAATGCTGGAGATGGTGAGCGGCGAGACGCCCGTGTTGGTGAGGGTAGCTACCTGTGCCGCGCTTGTGCGCTTGACGGCCTGGGTGGGGAAAGAGAGGCTATTCGCCGAGAACGTGGCCAAAGGTCCCGTTGTTTGCAGGAGGACGGAGAGACCTTGTTGAAAGACAGGTAACGCTATGTCAAGCCGACCGTCTTGGTTGAAGTCTCCGACTACTGGCGGGAGAGTGGCGGATGCCACGCTAAACTGAGCAGGGTTTGCGAATGAGCCATTGCCGTTGCCGAGAAGTACCGAGATCTTTGCGGTGGCCACCGAATCCACGACCAGATCAAGCTTACCGTCATCGTTCATGTCTGCCACTGCTATTTGCTGAGATGTGTTTCCAGCCCCGTAGACACTCGGCTTTTGAAATGAGCCATCACCATTACCAAGTATGACAGAAACACCCTTAGATATTGGGAGCGCGAGATCTAGTCTGCCGTCTCCATTCAAATCCGCTGCAACGATTCCTCCCGTAGGTGTTCCGCCGACTGGGTAGTTGACAGCAGGTTGGAATGTTCCATCCCCCTTCCCAGCAAGGATACTCACACCACTGGTTTTCGCGGCAACGTAGGGGATCGCCAAATCCAGGAACCCATCTTGGTTGAAATCGCCAACCACAACGCCGAATCGGTCGCCCGGCGTCGTACTAAACAACCCTGGCTGAAATGTGCCATCGCCGTTTCCCAGAAGGACAGTCACTTGCATGTCGCTGCCTGGGTTGGCAACAACGGAACTTACCACAATATCCAGATAGCCATCATTATTAAGGTCACCTGTCACTATTGCAGAAAGCGTTAGACCTCCCACCGAATACTCATTCGGGGACTGAAATGTGCCGTCGCCGTTCCCAAGTACAACATCTACCACGCTCGTACCGCTGCTTAGAGTAAAGGCGAGATCGGTCTTTCCGTCATGGTTAAAGTCACCAGCCACAATGCCGAGTGGTTGGTTCGGGTACGGGATCAAAACAGGAGCCTGGAAGCTTCCATCCCCTCTGCCGACAAATATATCTATCCCGTTACTCTCCGTCACGGCGACGTCCCCTACTCCGTCAGCGTTGAAATCTCCGATCACCGCAGCCTCCGGAAAGGTTGGTCCCCCGTAATCAGATCCGAGGAAAGAAACGACCGAAAGGGATGACGCTACGGGAAATAATACTGAATTGGAACTGTTTCCACCGCTGCTGACTGCCACGGTGGCGCTGCCCGCTTGCGCAAGATCCGCCGCAGGAACAGTTGCGGACAATTGTGAGCCAGATGCAACTTTTGTCGCTAGCGAGACGCCGTTCCACGTAATCGATGCCCCGCTTACGAATCCAGAGCCATTTACAACAAGTGATAGATCGGTTGTGCCCGGAGCAGCGGTTGTGGGAACAAGAGGCTGTTCAAGAAATGGTACAGGCGCAACTTGGGACATGGTGGTTGCAACTACTGACCCTAATAACAAAAGGCGCCCAAATAGCCCTCTTGCCATACCTCTCGCCGAGCCCAGATATTTCATGTTGTTCCCTTCCTAAAGCTATAACTGCATTATTGATATTGGACGGCGACTCTCAGGTTCGCGGTCGCGCTGCCAAGCCCAGAAGCTACCGCCTCCACATAAACTAGTTGGCCTGCGGTAACGGATACAGTGTTGCTATTGTTGCAAGAAGTGGATCCCGATGATAGCGTACAAGCTAGCGAGCTGGCTGAACCGTTCACCCAGACCGTGACCACCACGGAAAACATCGACGCTGGTGCGGTGCCTGCGATTACCTGTAGGTGACTG
>JANXUR010000066.1 GCA_025356095.1 Acidobacteriaceae bacterium
CCGTTTGAGCCGTCGCACTTAGGGCAGAGAGAGCCAGCACGGCGACCGCTAGCACGTACATGGGCGGAAGTGCTCCCCGTCGGGAAGACATGATATTTCTCCAATCATTGCCGATTTTAGTCGGAGCCCTTGTACTGGCAAACCAATCATCACTGCCGGATCATCTCGTGCTTTCTCCAGTTTGCGCCCGGTGGCTCCTTATATCAAGCAAATCGGTGGGCGTGGGCGTGGCCCGTTCGTGCCATTCCCGCCCCGGTCTCAAATTTGCCGCCTCCGTCCGGCCCCAAGTTTGCCCTCCCCCCCTGCCAACCTCTAGACTAGAGTTTCCATCTAATCTGTATTGACTCGTCCCGAACCTCTGGCGGACGGGGAGGGTGCATGGGTCGTTCTTTTTTCCTGAAATCTATACCAGTTTCTATTCTGATCGCTGCTCTTGCCGGGCTTTCCGCCTGCGGCAAAAAGGCTTCCACCCCAATCGTGGTCAGTCAGGTGACGCTCACCACTACCAGCCCCTCCCTTGAGCCGGGCCAAACCTTCAGCGTGAATCCTCGCGCCACAGACTCGACCGGTGCCACCCTGGGAACGCAGGTTTTCACCTTCAACATCAGCAATCCGGCGTCACCGCAGACTCCGCCGCCGACCTATGTTTCCATCGCGTCGGTGGGCATCGGCACCAGCCGCGTGTTTACCGGCTGCGCCGGGCAGTGGAATTCACTCACGCTACCTACCATTTGCACCCCCGGCCCTGCGGGCATCGTGCAGATCAGCGCCTCCGCTGGCGACGCCAACAGTAACCCGGTCACCCTCTATATCCACCAGCACGTGGAACGCATCGTGGTGGCTCCGGTCGCGGCGAATCCGCCCGCCTGCCTTTCGGCGCGCAACTCGCTGGGCCTCGGCGATACGGAGGATTTTCAAGCCACGGCCTACAGCAACGGGCTAGACGTGACCAGTTCCGTTGGGCCTATTTCCTGGGCCGCGACCGCCACACAGGTGGTTAGCACCAGCACCAGTGGTGTCGGGCTGCAATCGAATCAAGCGCGGGTCTCGGCCAAGACGCCAGGCTCTTCACTGGTGTACGCGTCCATCGCAAGCAACTCCAATGCCTCCACCACCAGCGCGCCAGTCACGGTCAACACCTGCGCGGTTCAATCCATCACAGTTTCTGTGCAGAACACGAACGACACCTCGTTCATCGTCACCAAAGGCACGGGGTCGAATCTGCAAGCCACGGTGCTTGACACCCTTGGCAACCAACTGACCAACGTGCCGTTGACCTGGCTGACCTCGCGGCCCACGGTGATGACGGTAACCGGCGGTTCGCCCAGTGGCAGCAGTGTCGTCATCCCTGCCGCAGTCACCACCACCAACGTCGGCGGAGCGGCCATTACCGCCATCTGCGCGCCTCCGGGGTGCAACAGCAACCTGAACCTGCCGCCGCTTTATTCCAACGTGATTATCGGCACGGTGACGGGCGCACCCAACACCATTGCTGGCTTTGTTACGGGCACGGGCTGCACCGGCAACGCTGCGTGCACCACATCCATTTTCCCGTTTGGCCAGTCCGCCGCAGGGTCAAATCTGCAACTGGGCAACAGCGCAGTGCTGCCATCACCCCCGAATTCCATGCTGATGGATTCCGGCGGCAAGAAAATCTTCCTCGGCAGCAATGACGGTATGGCCATCGTGGATCCGGGCAGCAATCCGCCTGCGGTCACAGTGCCCAATACTTCGGTGGGCAAGGTCACGGGTAAGGTTCTGGCGGCATCGCCCAACGCTGCGTTTGCTATTGTCTCCAACACCGCAGTGACGCCCAATGTGGTTTGGGTGGTTGATGTGGCCAACCCAAACATCAACACCAAGATTCTGAATCTCGATGGCGTCACCGCCGCCGCTTATACGCCTGATTCTTCGAAGGTTTATATGATTGGCGGCAGCAAGCTGTATGTGTACTCCGCCACCGCGCCCTTGCAAACGTTGGCCTTGGCGGCCGCTGGGAGTGACGTAAACGTACTGGGCAACTCGCAGTTCGTCTATGCGTCACAGCCTACCGGCGTTGCCCCGTTCGCCACCTGTGCGGATGCGCCCGCAGCGGCCGTTACCACCGCTGGCGCTCCTGCGGCGATTCGTGCCACCGCCGACGGCACCTCAGTGATTGCGGCCGATTCGCCGAATCTGGACGTGATCACTGCGACCATCACGCTGGCTGGCAATCCGCCAGCGATTGGATGTCCGCCCATCGTGAGCCACAATGTGACTCCGGTACCGCTGAGCATCGGCTCATTCACCGTGCGCAAGATGGAAGTGGCTGCTGACAGCCATAGCGTCTTCCTCATCACCAATGAATTTAACAATGTGCTGGTTTACAACTTGCAGACGCAGTCCATCCGTGCCCTGCCGATTGTGAACAACGCCAGCTTGCTCGACGCCTCGCTGAGCAGTGATGGCAACAGCTTCTTGGTAGGTGCCAGCGATGGCATGATCCACTACCTGACCCTGCAAACTGGCGACCTGCAGCAGATTCCAATCAATCCCTGCACCGGCGTCGGCGTTGCCGCCTGCAACCCAGACCTAGTGGTGATTAGGCCCTAGGCTTTGCTCCATGAAATAACAGGAAATAGAAAGGCGCGCCGTGAGTGTTTCCGGCGCGCCTTTCTATCTGCATATCCCTATCACTGCTCACCCCGCCGCTACTGCACCCCCAACCCATCGTTCTCGTGATAGTTCGGGTAGGCAGGCCGCTTGATCTCGGGCAGCGGATGCTCCTTCAACTTCTGTAGCGCCACCTCGATCGCCTTCTCCAACTGCGCATCCCGGCCTTGCCGCCAAGCCGCAGGCTCCAGTTCCACATCCACATCCGGGGCGATACCCTTGTTTTCCACTTCCCACTCCCCACTCAGTCCGTAGATCGCCGCACGCGGTGCGGTGACGTTGCCGCCATCCAGCAGCTCGGGATATCCGCCAATTCCCACCAGCCCTCCCCACGTGCGCTTGCCCACCAGCGTCCCCGTGTTCATCTTGCGGAAGTACCAGGGTAGCGCGTCCCCGCCCGAACCCGACATCTCGTTGATCAACATCACCTTCGGCCCGTAGATCGCCGCCGAGGGACTCGACCAGTCGTGCCCCTCACGGGTCACCACCTTGCTCAGCAGCGGACGGTTCAGGTAGTTCACAATGTAATCCGCGAGTTGCCCGCCACTATTAAAGCGTTCATCAATAATCGCCGCCTCGCGCCCCACCTGCGCGAAGTAATACCGATTGAAACTGGTGTAGCCCGCTCCCGCTGTGTCAGGCACATGGACGTATGCCACCCTCCCGCCCGTCGCTTCGTCCACCCGGCGGCGGTTGCCCTCAATCCAGGCCAGGTGCCTCAGGTTGCCCTCGCTTTCCACTGGCACCACTGTCACCTCGCGCGACCCTTTCCCATCTGCACTCCCACCCACCTTCAGCACCACCTGCTTCCCAGCCGTCTCCTCAAAAAAACTGTACACACTGTCCTTCGCCGTAAGCTCGCGACCGTTCACCGCCAACAGATACTCGCCCGCCTTCACGTTCACCCCCGGCTGCGTCAACGGCGCAGTATTCCCCGGATTCCAGTTCTCCCCATCCAACACCTTCACAAACTGATAGCGACCGTTCTCTACCGCGTAGTCGGCCCCCAGCAACCCTGCCTTCCGCTTCTTCACTTCCGGTACTTCTCCCCCCCCGATAAACATGTGCCCCACCGTTAACTCACCCAGCGACTCTTCAAATAAATCCGTCAGCTCCGCCCGCGAGGCAATCCCCGCCAGATACGGCTCGTACTTCTTCTTCACCTTCTCCAAGTCCAGCCCGTGATGGTGTGGATCATAGAAAAAATCACGCTCAATACGCCATGTCTCGTTGTAGATCTGCTTCCACATCGCCCTCGGCTCTACATAAACCACCCAGCCATCCAGCTTCAGTGGTCCAAACCCCGGCTTCGGCTGCGGAGTTGGCCCCTCGTCGGCGGACATCACTGACCACCCTTCGCCCTTGCGATACAGAATCTTCTCCCCATTCTCAGACACCACGAAGTCGTTGACCTCGTCCACTACCTTGTCCACCTTGCGCTTGCTCAAGTCAAACTTCTGGATCGTCACCGCCGGCGGTTCATCCTCGCCCACAGCCACCTGCGGCCCCTCACTTAGAAATAGAATGCCGGTCTTCCCCACCAGCAGATTGGCATAATTCCTTGCCGGAATCGGTAGCGCCAGAATGCGCTGACTCATCCCTTCTACATCAATTTTTACCGCTGGCACCTCTTCTTTTCTTTCCTTGTCCGCGTCCTTCTTCTTCTCCTCGGCAGCCGCCTTCTCTTCGTCACTCTCCGGCGCCAGCGGCGAGCTGTCACTCGCATTCAGCACCGCCACATACACGCTCCGCGCCACCGGATGCTCGTCACTCGACATATCCAATCCCGCGTTGCTCAGCCCAACGTTCGTGGATGCCGTGAAATACAAATACTTTCCGTTGCGGTCAAAGTTTGGGAATCGCGCATCGCTCATCCCGTCCGTAAGCTGGAACGCCTTGCCCCGTTCCAGCGAGTAAACAAATACCGCCGACAAACCGTTGACCAGTGAACGCTGATACGTCATCCACTGACTGTCTGCAGACCACGATTGCTGAAATGGTGCGTTGCGAAATCCCTCGTAGTAGTCGGTGTCTACCAGCTTTGGCGTGGGGTTAGCCAGTTCGAGGTACCAAAGCTGCAGCCGCTTGTCGCTGTAGGCGATCTTCTTCGAATCCGGCGACCATCGCGGCGCATAAAAATACGAAGGTGGATTCCCCAGCTTCAGATGCCGCACCTCACCAAATCCATTCTGCTCGCGAATACACAATTCATACTCGCCCCCTTCGTCAGAAAAATACGCAATCCATCTGCCGTCTGGCGACCACGCCGGGTCGCGATCCGCCACTCCCGGACTGTGCGTCAGATTGCGAATGTCTCCCTTGTCCGTCGGTACCGTGAATATCTCACCCCAAGCCTCAAACACCGCCCTCGTGCCCGTCGGCGAAATCCCGAAATTCTGTATCCGTCCCGCCTCCACTTTGCTGAAGTGCGGCCGCAATGCGTCAATATCGCCGGTCACCCGGATTGCAACCTCCCGCGCCTTCCCTGACTTCAAATCAAACAGCTTGATCCCTCCAAACTGCTCCACCACAATCGCATCATCAGTCGCCGCTGCCGACTTGAAGTCCAGCCCGTCGCTGTGCAACGCCTCACTCACCTTCTGGCTCACCGTGTCATACACAAACAAACTCACTGGCCCCGCTCGGTCTGATAAAAAGTAAATCTTCCCCCCCACCCACATCGGATGGTGGTCATTGGAATTCTCCCGAGGCACCTTGGTGATGCGCGAATCCTTCAAATCCGCAATCCAGATCGGCGTCGTCTGCCCACCGTGATAGCGCTTCCATGCCTCCTGCCACTTGGCATGCGGCACGTATGCCAACTGCAATCCATCCGCCGACAAACTGCCCTCGGTCGCCGAAGGCACCGCATATTGCGTCGGCAAACCCCCTTCCAGCGGCACCGAAAACAGCTGTGGCTGGAACCGAATCGGACTCGCCGCTGCGGACGCAAACAGGATCCTCTTGCCATCCGGCGTCCAGCCCACTACATCTTCTTCCGCCGGGTGGAACGTCAGCCGCCGCGGCTGCCCGCCCGCCGCCGCCACCACATACACATCTCGGTTCCCGTCATACTCGCCCGTGAATGCCACTAGCTTCCCATCCGGAGAAAAATGCGGCAACATCTCCGTGCCCACGTTCGACGTCAACCGCCTCGCATCGCCCCCCTCGCGGCTCACAATCCACAAATCTCCCGCATAGTTGAAGACGATTTGCGTCGCACTCACCGAAGGCTGACGCAGCAGCAACGCAGGGCTACCCGCCACCGCAAACTTACCAGCCAAAAAAATTGTCAGGAAAAATGCACAGAACATCATGCGGCGCATGGGAGTCTCCTATCGAACTGAGCAGTGCGGAACTCCAAAATCTTAGTGCCAACCGCCGAGGCCGGTCAAGCTATTCTCCACCAACAGCCCTGTACGAGCCGCCCCCGCCCCAACCTCGCCCTAGCCCTTTTTTAGATCTGGCTTGGACACTCGCTCATTTTTTCTCCTGCCCCTTCGCCACACTATCCAGCACTCCGTTAATAAACTGCACTGAATCCGGGCTGGAAAACTTCTTGCCAATCTCAATCGCTTCGTTAATCACCACCGGCCGCGGCGTGTCAGGATACCCCAGCATCTCCGCCACACCAGCGCGCAGTACATTGCGATCTACTGCAGCCATGCGCTCCATGCGCCAATGCTCGGCGTGAGCCTCGATCTGCTTATCAATTTCCTCCGCGCGATCCGTCCAGATACGGAACAAATCCTCGGCGAAGCCGCGAGTCTCTTCGTCCACGTCTTTGCGCTCATTCCAGAAGGTCTTGCATACCTGCTCGGGCGTCTGTTTGCCAACGTCCATTTGAAAGAGCATTTGCAACACCATTTCGCGCGATTTACGGCGGGTTCCGATGGAAGCAGTCACGAGTCAGCAGTCTCCAGTAGCCAGTGGTCAGTATAACTGGGTGCCCTAGGTCTTGCGATGTCCGAGACATGGAGATCTGGTGCCGCTGCCGATTGGTCCCACACCTTCCTTTCGCGCACATGGCAAGAGGAAGGTCGGATGCAGACTCTACCCCCGCCGCTTTGGCTTGAGAGCCCTCTTCGGGAAAACAATTTTCTTCCGCAAGCTGGCCATCTCCACCGCGGCCATCGCCGCCTCAAACCCTTTGTTGCCCATCTTCAGTCCGGCACGGTCAATCGCCTGTTCCAGATTTTCGCAAGTGAGCACGCCAAAGCCGTGCGGCACGCCCGTCTCTTGCATAGACTGCCCAATCCCCCGGGTGCATTCATTCACAATCACGTCATAATGAGCCGTGTCGCCGCGCAGCAGGCAGCCCAGACAGATGATCGCGTCGTAGCGGCCCGTCATTGCCAGCGTCCGCGCCGCCCCCGGCAACTCAAACGCCCCCGGCACTCGCACCACTTGCAAATCCGCATCGCGCGCGCCCGACCGCCGCAGCGCGTCCAGTGCCCCCGCCAGCAAACGCTCGGTGATAAAAGCATTGAATCGGCTCACCACCAGCGCAAACCTCATGCCCTTCGCGCTCAGGTCGCCCGCCAGTTCGGGCTGCAACCCGCGCTGCTTCTTGCGCTCCTCAAAGTAGGAGAACACCGCGACGCGCTGCCCCGGCTGACCCTTCGCAGCTTTCACTGGCTCCACGAAGAACATCCGCGCGCCCCACGCCGTGTCTTCCGGCGGAGCGACGGGATTGTACCCGGCCCGCTTCAGCAACGCAGCCGCGGCATCCGCGTCGGCCACCTCAACAAGCCACTCTGCCTGAGGATACTGCGGCCCAAAGCCGACCTCAATGCCCGTGCGCGGGGTGCGAAACAGCGTGCCCGCCGAGGCTGCTGTCGCCGACTTGCCGCGCCCCGATGCGCTGCTCTCCCAACTTTCGGAAGGCTCCACCCCAAGCGCCGCCAGAAATTTCTCCATCGCCAACTTCGCGCGCGCATTCGGCACCCGCGCCAACAGATAAAAAGATTGCATCATGATTCTTCCATCATAGGGGAAACTGGAAGTTCACCGTAGGAAAGCAAAAACTCTCACCGCCGAGGACGCCGAGGAATCGGAGCGTCGCCACGCGACGCCGGAGCAACGCCCGAGCAACGCCGAGGAAAAGCGAGCAGGCGGAAATCGAGTTTCGTCGTCGTGGCCCGCGAGACTCTGCCAACGTTGCTGGCAATTATGATGGCGCAGCCATCATGAACCAGCCACTAGCCGCTAACGTTTCATGGGACGTCTAAGCGCTCTGGAGCGTCCTGCCGCATTGCAGAGGGAAGGCAAAACGCTGCTTGCGGTTCTGCAGTGATTATCGGAACGGTTCCACTGTCATCCTGAGCGTAGCCCGCATCCGCGCCAAGCGCCGGCGCAGTCGAAGGACCCCTATTCACCCAAGCCGCTCCGGCGTTTCGTTCAGCCAGCAGCACTGGCACGATAGGGATCCTTCGCTTCGCTCAGGATGACAGGATCGTGTCTGTTCTTAACCGCACTTAGTCCTTAACCGCACTTAGCTCTTTGCAAGTTCTCGTTTTTCCTCAGCGCGCCTCTGCGTACTCTGCGGTTAAGGCCTTTACTTCCCCTGGAACACCGCCGCGCGCTTTTCCAGGAACGCCCGCGTGCCCTCATTCTTGTCCTCAGTCGCGCAGCAGAGCCCAAACAGCGTCGCCTCAAGAAACAGCGCTTCGCTCAGCGGCATCTCCGCGCCGTGGTTCACCGCCTCCAGCGCATACTGCACCGCCAGCGGTGCGTTAGCAATAATCTTGCCGCAGATTGCCTCCGCGCGCGCAATCAGTTCAGCCTGCGGCACCACTTCATTCACCAGCCCGATGCGCAGCGCCTCGGCTGCCGAAATCATCTCGCCCGCCAGCACCAGTTGCATGGCGCGGCCCTTGCCCACCAGCCGGGTCAGCCGCTGCGTCCCGCCGTACCCGGGGATGATGCCCAGCTTCACCTCCGGCTGCCCGAACTTCGCGTTCTCGCTGGCCAGCCGCATGGTGCAAGCCATGGCCAGCTCGCAGCCACCGCCCAGCGCAAAGCCGTTGACGCAAGCAATCACCGGCTTGCCCAGATTTTCGATTCGGTTCAGCACCGCCTGCCCGCGCAGCGCGAACTCCTTGGCCGCCACCGCGTCCTGCTGCGCCAGCTCGCTGATGTCCGCGCCAGCCACAAACGCCTTCTCGCCCGCACCAGTCAGGATCACCGCGCGCACGCCCTTGTCGTCGCCCAGCGCGGCAAACGCCTCGCCTAGCTCCGCCATCACAGCCTGATTCAATGCGTTCAGCTTGTCCGGCCGGTTGATGGTGACATAGCCGATGGAGTTCTTGGTTTCTAAGAGTATGTTTGTAAAAGTCATATTTGTCTCCGAAGGCGCAATTAACGCTAATAGCTCTTACGCCCGCAGCGCAATCTCATCGCGGACACAGCTGTCAGTCATGTCGTCTATTTTGTGCACGCCCCAATCTTGCGTGCGGGCACCCGGGACTGAGCTGAGTTCCCTCAGCGGATACCGTAGCTCGTTTTCAAATACCTCAAAAACTTCATTACTTATACTGCTGATAAATTTCTTGTTGGCCATCAGGTGTTCGTAGGCGAGGAGGTCAGCAGCTTGAAATGCGACGCTCGCAGACTTGCGCAAGAAGCTCGGCTTGAGGCCATAGTGCATCTGAGCCGCCCTTATCAAGTCTCCCTTATCCGCATCGCCGTCCTCAAACATATACGCAATACTGTCACCTTGGGACGCCCAGTTTACCCTCCATTTCTCAACCTTTGCGATGCAGGAACAGGCCGCAAGTGTGAACGGTTTTGAAAATTCACTCAGGCGGTATTTCAAGTCGACCGCCCTGTAGTCCGCCATAACGACAGCGGAGGCGAAACTGTGCCAGACACGCGTTCTTATTATGCTGATTAGACGTGCTATGAATCTACGCCGCCTCTCTTCGTCTCCCTTCCACAACAGGAAGTCTCCCCGACTGTGGGCAAAATGCTTCATGTGGAGCGCCGATACGCCGAAGTCATCTAGGCAGTTCCGCCAGTTTCGGTCGAAATGGGCCCACTGTGCTTCGGGGGCAATGAATCCTGCAACGACAACTGCGGCGGTGTCGTCCGGAGCGCCGCTGCAATCGAAATATGCTTGAAACGTTCTCACTCTACGCCTTCGGCCGCAAATCACCGGACTCGAACCGATATGAATTCACCTGCTTAGAAGTTCCTCGCCACCGGGTTCGCCGGATCGGCGTAATCATAAAACCCCTTGCCGCTCTTGCGGCCGTACCAGCCCGCCATCACCAGCCGCTTCAGCAGCGGAGGCGCGGCAAAGCGC
>JANXUR010000075.1 GCA_025356095.1 Acidobacteriaceae bacterium
ATTTTTCCGATAGTCCCATCTGACATGACGGTTGAGGTGATCGTCGATGCAATCATCGACTGTGCCAATATGATCGACGAGAGTTTCCTTCAAATCGCGCAACGTGCCCATCACGGTCGGCGTGTGGAAAACAGTGCGCGACCGTTCTAACGCCTCATGTATCTTTTTGCGCATAAAACCACGGCGGCTGTTCCTGTTCTCGATAAGAGGGCTCGCTAAATCCCAATTCGCATAGCGGCGAGCAGATAGCGTTTTGCCGACACCGGCAGCGCCATAACAAAGGCCGACATAGCGATGTTTCCTCACGGCCTCCGCAAACTCCATAAACCGGCGATGCTCCTTCGTAGCAATGAATGTCCCGGCCCTTGGACTGCTCATCTATCGTCCTCCTGATAGATACGAAGCTTTGTCTGGCGCGTGCCGTGTGTGGGTTGACGTTCTTCAGCCTGTGGTTTGGCCGGTGCCGATGCTGGTGCAGGCAAAAAGTCAACAACACGCGCCACACGCTCATTGATGGTCGTGCGCAACGAGCGGCGATGCAACCGCCTCGCCGCTTGAATATCTTTCAGGGTGACGACTTCCCCGGCGTGTTCGTCGCTGATTGCGCGGCACAGAAATTCATTCCGGTAGAAAACTCTAATTTCAGACAAGTCGCGCGGATCATAGCGGATCGTCACCGCATCGCCGACATATCCCGCCATGGTCGGGTGCTGATAGCGTAGCCCCTGAAATCGGATGCCGTCGCGCTGCACGGTTCGCGGCTTCGCGTGCATAACGAGCAAAAGGTCAAGTTCTTCTAGACTTTCAGGAAGACGCGGCAGAAACCCCTTGCCACGCCATGCGTCAAGTGGTGTTTCGTCAATCTCGCTGTGGACACGGGAATGATAAGTGCCGATTATGTAGCGCGTGATTGCCGCGTCCAACTCGGCCAGAGACAACTTTGGCACAGAGGCCGGTTTGCCTTTCACAAGATGTCCGGGCAATTCCGGCAGAAGTTCGGTATTCAGCGTTCCGAACAGGCGCTCTATTTTGCCGCGCCCTTGCGGTCGGGCAACGGCGGAATAGACAATGCGAAAGCGCAGACTGGCCGCTACTTGATCGAGGTGCTTGCTGGTGAAGTCGCTCCCGTGATCGACATAGAGCACATCGGGGATGCCACAGACAGGCCAAGTTGCATCACCTTTCCGCCAGATCGCCTGCCGCAGTGCAAGGCTGGTGTTGAGGATCGACGGCGCTCCGAAAAACACCATGATGCCCGCGACTGCACGGGAATAATCGTCTATCACGGTTGTAAGCCACGGACGAGCGGGCTTGCCTCTCTGGTCAAGAATAAGCAAATCGAGCATGGTGTGATCGGCTTGCCAGATCGCATTGGCGCTTTCGGCGCGATGCCGGTGTATTAGTTCATAGCGGTTGCGAAAGACTGACGCCCCTTCATGCGCCAAAGTCACCATTGCTGGGTCAAGATCAGCAAGGATCGCATAAACGGTGCTGTAGGAGGGAATGGCCCAGCCTTGCGCCTTCGCCATAGTGCTGATACGTCGATGAATAGCGGCGGCGGAAGCGCGTGGTTTTTTCAGTCCCATGCCCTCAATGACCGCCAGAAGATCATCTGGCAAACGGCGTGCTTCAGCGTCATTGCGGATTGACCGCGCCAGCCCCGCAAGGCCATTCTGCTGGTAGCGAGCTGCCCAGCGCTCGGCGGTTCGGATTGAAATCCCGGCTTGACGTGCGGCATGTGTTAACGAAGTGTCCTCTTCGATATGAGGCCGGAGAATGTTAAAGCGTTTCATTGCTAATTGGCGCTGCTCTTCTGTCAGAGCGGCAGCGGCGACAGATTTTTCTTTGTCTTGCGCCATAGGTTCAATAACCTTTGTTTTTGCACCTTGCCTCGACTACCACGCGAAAATGCCGGAAACGGCCAAAAACAAGTTGCAGAACTATGGTGCAAAAGATATGGTGCATAATAACGCTATCACTTTGGTTTTTGCAACATGAAAATCGGTTATGCCCGCGTTTCGACCGACGCTCAGGAAACGCATCTGCAAATGGATGCGCTCAAGCGCTCGAAGTGTGGGCGCGTCTATCAGGAAAAGGCTTCTGGGGCGAAGACTGAACGCCCGGAACTGATGAAGCTTCTCGACAATGCCCGCAAAGGTGATTGTCGTCATCGTCTGGAAACTGGATCGTCTCGCGCGGTCACTCCGTCAACTGATCGACACGACGGTGCTGCTCAACGAGCGCGGGGTCGAACTGCATTCCCTCACGGAAAACATCAATACGACGACCCCGAGCGGCAAGCTGACCTTTCACATTTTCGCCGCGCTAGCGGAATTTGAGCGCGACATACTGCGTCAACGGGTCAATGCCGGTCTCAAGGCTGCGCGGCGGCGGGGCCGTGTTGGCGGGAGGCCTAAGTCGCTCGGCGAGGCGGATTTAAAGAAGGCGCGAGCGCTGCTGCGTTCCGGCGAATATTCAAAAGTGCAGGTTGCCGAAGAGCTTCAAGTCAGCCGTCATACCCTTTGGCGTGCTCTCTCGGAGGGGGCGGCAAGGTAAAAAAGATCGATACTTTCTGAGACGACGGTCTCATTGAGCAGCTAAGAAATCCAAGATCATATATAAGGCTCGCCTACAGGCCGCGATGCTCTGCTGTGCTCCGGGCATATGCTCAGCACTCTGAATGGTCGGCGCGGCAACAAGCTCGTTGCGGCAGTGCGTAATCAGTTCGCAGATGTTGGGCTCGTCCATCTCAAGATGAAACTGGAGCCCGACCACACGTTGTTTGTAGATGAAAGCCTGATTGACACATGCCACGCTCGACATCAGAAGCCCAGCGCCTTGGGGCAAGTCGAACGTCTCGCTGTGCCAATGAAATACGGTCATGGTGTGATTCACCCCGGAAACGATAGGGTGACTGAGCGCCGAATCAACGATGGCGACGGGAAACCAGCCAATTTCCTTAACGCGGTTCGGGTAGACCTTCGCGCCCAGAGAGGCGGCAATTACTTGAGCGCCCAGACAAATTCCAAGCAGTTTTTTTCCGGCCTCTATGGCTTGCCGTATATGCGTTTTCTCGGCGATGAGCCAAGAATGAGTAGTATCCTCGTTCACGCTCATGGGGCCGCCCATAATCACCAAAAAATCGTATGCGTCTATACAAGGAAGCGCCGGAGATGGTTCATAAAATCGAGTGAACGTTACCTCATGCTCGTGCGCCTTCGCCCAATCCAGAATCATTCCCGGGGTCTCGAAGGGCACATGCTGAAGGACATGCATTCTCATGCGGTGCGGCGCTCATGCTCGTCGCAGTCGATACGAAGCGCCGGTATCGATAACGGCGCTTGCATCAATTTGCAGTAATAGGTGTGGCTGTTGATGTTCTGTCCAAGATGCATGCAGCTAAAGCACATGCGCTGGCGCGAGATGAGGCCTTGAGATTCCATGGTTCGCAGCAGATTCAGAAGTGCATCCCACAGGGCTTGTTTTTGCCCGTCGGTAAGAGTGCCGAGCGATTCCAAAAAAGGCGCAGCATAACCGGAAATCTTGGCGATTTCCTGTTTCCCTTTAGTAGTCAGGATAATCAGGTATCCTCTCGCGTCCGACTCGCTGAAGGATTTTTTAATCAGTTTCTTTTCTGACAAAGCGGCCACCGCATCGCTAACGGTGGGCTTCGACAGTTTCAAATGCTCCGCGAGTTGCGACACGCTTGCCGTTTCTCTTTGTTGCAGAAAAAGCATAATCTGTGCCTGCAATGAAGAGACGCCATTTTCACTGACCGATTGTTGCAGGGAAGAGCGGCAGGCCGTATGAATGCGCTCCAGCGCGGAAAATATTTTTTCTTCAATCATGCTTGTCCAGCGGAAAAGAGTGTGGGATGCAAGAAGCACCCCACAGCGTCTGGTTTTCAGGCGACGGCTTTCTTTACCTCTTCCATGCTTGCACCATGGTTAATATGCAGCACATTGCCATCAATCACGAGTGCCGGGACGGACTTCACGCCTGCTTTCTCCGCTTCGCCAATGCGGTGCTTGCCTCCCTTGGCAAAATGCACCACCTCAAGCTGTACCTTGTTTCGGTCAACAATATCAAGCACCTGCTGTTCGGCAGATACGCACACGGGACAGCCTGCATGATAAAAAACGGCTTTGGTCATAAACTTTGCTCCCTTGGTTTCTTCCAACATGATTGCTGGAGAAACTTTATAGTAAGGAGTCCTAACTACAAAGTCAACACCAAAGGTTAGTGTATTGGGTACCGACGAACCGTCAAATAGCGCTGAAGAAACACCGCCATTTACCGCCGAAGATCACAGACACCCTCGAACAGGCGACCGACCAAGAGATCACCATCCGCGATCACGGGAAGGAATTGCTGGAGGCCCTCGAACGCGCCTACGAGGTTCTCGATGGCATCGCCGACAAACTGTTCTTCTCCGACGGCCAGCCCGTCACATCGTTGACCGCCGGCCAGATCGAGAAAATTTACTTCGATGCTCTATCCGAGCATGTCGCCTTCACTGAACTTATTCGCAGAGCGCGAGGCGAAGCATGACACAAATCGGTCACAATGGCGGCCCGCTGATCGACGATGACCGCGGGGCCACAGCAAAGCGCCTTTATCGTGAGGTTCGTTACTGCTTGCGCAACCGCCGGTACGTTGCGTGGGACCCAGCAGGGTCGCCCCCGCGATCATCAGGTATCCGCGCAGGCGGTGGGTCTTAGCAGGCAAACGCCACCTCGCGAACCACCGTGCTCAGCACCAAGGCTTACGCCTCATCCAACAGTTCAATCACAGATTCCATCGCCGCCGACTTACCCAACATGGCGGAAACCGAACAATATTTGGTCTTGGAAAGATGCACCGCATCCTCCACAGCCTTGCGCGACACCTTACCGCCCACGCGATAGGTCAGCTTAATCGCGGTAAATATCATCGGGTGGGTATTGGCGCGCTCGGCGTGGGCGCGTACTTCCAGCGTCGTCACCGGCTCGCGCTTCTTGCGCAAAATGCTCACCACATCAGTCGCGGTACATCCGCACAGGCCGATCAGCACCGCCTCCAGCGGACTGGCCGCCGCCTTTTTCTCACCCGCGTCCAACACCATGGCATGGCCGCTGGTGGCTGTACCGACAAATTCATCTGCTGCATCATACGGCCCCGCCCATGTTACTTTTGCATCCATCTTCTGCATCCTCCACCACCAGAATAAATCCCATCCGTTACCCAGCCAGTGCGCAACATCACAAAGGATCAGCGCCGGTTGTCCGTCTGCGGCTCCGGATGAATCAGCACCCGAAACAGCTCCGGCGCAGCCTGCTTAAAGCGAATCTCAAGCTCAGTGCAAACCTCGTGGACCCGCCCCAGCGGCAATTCGTCCTTCATCGTGCAATGGCAAGAAAGATACAGCTTTTTGCGCACCCGCTTAATCCGTACCTCATGCACATCATAAATCTCAGGGAATGCTGACGCTTCGCGCCGCAATGCGGCTTCCAGCCGTTCATCACGCAACTCTGCTTCGCCCGGCTCAATGGTGGCAGGCTCGCTCTCAATGTGAGTCAAAATCGAAGCGATCTCTGGAATCTTCTCCTGTATTTCCCCCTCCAGCTTGGTCACCAGATCATGCGCTTCCAACAGTGGCAGCCGCTCATCCAGTTCCAGATGCTGCTCCACATGCAACCGCCCGCCGAAGTTCTGCACGCTGATGTCGTGCACATTAAAATTATTCTGCGCCGCCACGCCGCGAACCCGGTCGAAGATGCTCTCCTGCCGTCCCGCCCGCGGAACTGTGTGTACCACTACATCCACGTCGGGTAAAATGCGCTGCACTGCGGAGGTCACGTCCTGCGTCATTTGCGCAGAACGCTGAAAGGTCAGGTTGCGCTCAAAGGCTGTGGTCACGTCGGCAAAGTAGCCCGCTCCAGCCCTGCGGATCCGCACCCTCTCCACCGCCAACACTCCCGGCACTCCGCTCAGTTCGCTAATGATGCGGCTGCGCACCCCACGCGGCGCGGCATCCAGCAGGGCGTCAATCGTCTTGCGCGCCAGCCGCCAACTCACCCAGATCACCACCCCAGCCACAAACAGCGCGGCAATCGGATCCGCAATGGCCAGCCAGCCGATGTGGTACGTCCGGCCCACCCACAGCAGCACCAAACCCACAATCACCACGCCGCTCGACCATATATCCGTGGAAAAGTGGAGTGCGTCAGCTTCCAGCGCCTGGCTGTCGTACTTGGTGGCAATCGCGCCCAGCGCCCGCGAACGCCACCAATCCACGATCATCGAAATCACCATCACCGCAACGGCCCATACCGAAGGCTCTACCTCAACGGGATGGAAGAAGACCCGACGAATCGCCTCATAGATAATCCAAACGCAGGTCAGCAACAGCAGCCCGGTTTCAATGAATGCGGAAAAATTCTCCACCTTGCCGTGGCCGTACTGGTGCTCCGCGTCGGCAGGCTTGTCAGATACCCGCACCGACGCCCAAGTGACAATTGCGGCAATTAAATCCAGCGCAGAGTGTGCCGCTTCCGACAAAATGCCCAAGCTGCCCGTGCTCACCCCCACCACAACCTTGAGCACGGTGATTCCCGCCGAGGCGAAGACGGAATTACCCGCCACGTTGCGCTTTTCGTCGCGCATCGTGGCGTGCGCCGAGTTGGAAGGGTTCACAGTCATCGCAAGTGGAAGCTTGATTATCGCCCGCCTGCGGCATACTCACAACCAGCGCTCCCCGCAACCCGAGAGCCCCCGGGAATCGCAGTGCGGTTTATGCTACGATTTTCATGGAAATACTCTTGCAGGAGACACACTTCAAAATTATGCGTACCGTAAGTTTTTCTTTGCTATTGCTCTCCGCCTCCCTGCTGGCTCAATCGAATTCTGCCCCGGCTACGGGCATTCCAATCCTTGACGCCACTGCACCAGTCATCACAATTAACGGCCTTTGCGCGGCTAACACCCCCGCAGCCGACTGCAAGACGGTGATTACCAAAGCCGACTTCGAGAAGATACTGGAAGTCGCCGGCCCGAATATGCCCACTTCCATGCGGCGCCAAGCGGCCGAGCAGTACGGCCACATGCTGGTTCGTTCACGCGCCGCGGAAGCGATGGATATCGAGAACAGCCCAAAATTCCAGCAGCAAATGAAGGTTGTGCGGATGCAGGTGCTCAGCTCCTTCCTGACTCGCAGCCTGCAAGAAAAGGCAGCCGACATCTCCGATGCCGACCTGCAAACGTATTACGACGACAATAAATCGCGCTACGAACAAGTGACCATGGAGCGGGTATACGTCCCCAAAACACGCGTCCACGCAGAAAAGAAGCCAGCACCCGGCAAGGCCAGGCAAGACGACGAGCCTGCTCCCGATGCCGCCAAAGTTGCTGCGACTGATGAAGCCGCCATGAAAGCGGTGGCCGAGAGCTTGCATGAGCGCGCCGTCGCTGGGGAGAAATTCGACGTGCTGGAAAAGGAAGCGATGGCCAAAACAGGCAGCCCCGGCCCCCCACCCAACACCGCGATGGGCAAGATGAGCCGCGGCCAACTGCCTCCGCAACATGCCTCTGTCTTTGACCTCAAATCGGGCGAACTCTCCCCGCTTATCAGCGATGCCAGCGGCTTTTACTTTTATCGCGTGCTGAACAAGGAATTCCAACCGCTCGATACGGTAAAGACTCAGATCAAGTCGCAGTTGCAGAGCCAGCGTTCGCAAGATGCCCTGAAAAAGGTGGATGACTCGGCGAAGATCCAAGTAAACGAGGCCTACTTTGGGCCGCCGACTGCCCCGCCTCAGCAAATGCACGGCCCTGGGGCCAAGCCCATGCCAGCACCCCACCCCACCAAGCCCCAGCCGTAATCTGCCATGCCCGAAGCTCACCCTACCGTCGTCGTCACCGGAATCTCCGGCAATCTGGGCCAGCGCCTGCTGGCTCAGTTGCCCGATCATCGTGTCATTGGCGTAGATCTGCTTCCGCCACCCTCCACCGTGGGGCTGGATCGCTTTGTGCCGCTCGACCTCGGCTACGAAGCCAGCACCCGGGAACTGGTTCAACTATTTAAAGAAACCCAGCCTGTCGCGGTCGTCCACTTGGCCTTTGTTCTTGACCCCGTGCGCAACGGCGTCCTCGACGTGGACACGATGTGGCGCATCAATGTCGCGGGCACTTCTCGCGTAATGGAAGCCATCAGCGATGCCAACCGTGAGCGTGGAAGTATTGCTACGTTCCTCTATCCCAGCAGCGTCTCAGCCTATGGGCCAGACCTTCCAGAAGCAGTCAACGAAGACTTTCCCCTCGGCGCTCACACCCTGCCGTATGCCATCCACAAGCGTCAAGCAGATCAAGTGGTGCAAGCACGCGCTGCATCGCTGCTGGAGTGCTCCGCCTTTATCTTACGTCCGCATATCTTCACCGGTTCCACCGTCCACAACTACATGGTAGGAGCCTTTCGCGGCACCGCGAACGGCCAGAGCGCGTACGCCCACCGCATGGTGCGCGAAGGCCGCCGCCTGCCATGCGTATTGCCGATAGGTCGGCAGTTTCTAAACAACCGCATGCAGTTTGTACATGTGGACGATATGGCCCGGCTGCTCGCTTTTCTGCTGCGCCGCATCCGTTTGCCCGAGCCACCGGTCACCATCTTCAACGTCACCGGACGCGGCGAGCCGCTTACCTTCGCCCGCTGCATTGAAATTGCGCAGGCCAAGCTGATTCGCGTGCCCAATCGCTGGACGATGAAACTGCTGTTAGAAGCTATGTGGAAGATGAAAATTTCTGCGATTCCACCCGAGGCTTTACCCTACATGACGGGCGAGTACCTGATGGATACCTCGCGTCTGGAAAAATATCTCGACTACGAATACCCGCGGGTCATCCGCTATTCCATGGAGGATGCGTATGCCGATTGCTTTGCAGACATGCTGCACGCGGAAGAAGCCGACGCGCACGCCGCTACCAGAGCCTAGCTGCTACTTCCAGCCCCGGTACAACCCCGCAATCCCAAAGGTGTAGGGACTCCACTCCGCACGCGCGAACCCAGCGCGCTTCATGCGTTCTACCATCTCGGCTGGCGCCGGAAAGCGCTCTACCGAACGAGGCAGATATTCATAGGCCTTGCGGTCGCCGGAGATCGCACCGCCCACCGTCGGCAGCACGTACTTAAAGTAAAAACGATAGCCCACACCAACCATGCCCTGCGGCTCACTGAAGTCGAGAATGCCGCACTCGCCGCCCGGCCTTAGCACGCGCGCAATCTCGCGCAGACCCGCATCATAGTTAGCCAGATTGCGGAAGCCAAATGCCGCCGTCACCAGATCGAAGCTGGCGTCTCGCAGCGGTAGATGCAGGGCGTCGGCTTCCAACCACCGCAGATGGGACCCGCGCGCTTCATCCTTCTGTTTGCCGCGAACCAGCATGGGGTGCGCGAAATCCGCGCCCAGAATCTGCGCCCCGCTCCCGCCCGCCCGCTTGTGCAATGCAAATGACATGTCGCCCGTGCCGCAACACAGGTCCAGCACCCGCGCCTCGGGTCGCGCAAGAATAGGACGAAACGTCCGCGCCGCCTGCCACCACCACAACCTGTCCACGTTCGCCGATAGCACGTGATTCAGCAGGTCATAGCGTGGCGCAATGTCGCTGAACATCTGGCGAACCTGCCGCGACGCCGATTGCTCGTCCGTCGCGCCATCGGGCGTTGCGCCAATAGTCGCGGGCTTGGTCTCGGCTTTCCCTTCCAAGTCCCTCATCGCGCCAACCCGCCAATCGCTTTCAGCACCGCCGCATCAGGTACGCCGGTCATCACTTCACACTTGCCAATCGCCGTCGGAATCACGAACCGTACCTGCCCGCCACGGGCCTTCTTGTCACTCTGCAAGCGCCGCACAATGTCGCGTGGCTGCGCATCCACCACAGGCAACTTACTCAATCCGTGCACCACAGCAACAATGCGGTCCCGCGACTCCGCGCCCAACTTGCCAATCCGCTGGGCCACGTCGGCGATGGCAATCATGCCCCAAGCCACGGCTTCCCCATGCAGGTAGCGGCGATACTTGCCTTCCGCCTCCAACGCGTGGCCAATGGTGTGGCCCAAATTCAAGTGCATGCGTAGGCCGCTCTCGCGTTCATCCAGAGAAACCACCTCCGCCTTCAGCGCCACCGACTCCCTCACAATCTGCTCAACCAGCGCAGGCTCGCGCCGCAAAATCGCCTCGCGCTGCGTTTCGAATAGTTCAAACAACGCTGGCCGCCCAATCACGCCGCACTTCACCGCTTCATACAAGCCCGCACAATATTCGCGATCCGGCAGCGTACGCAGCACATCAGGATCAATCAGCACCGCACGCGGCTGGTGAAATGCCCCCACCAGATTCTTGCCCGCGCGCAAATTCACCCCGGTCTTACCACCAATCGAAGCATCCACCTGCGCCAGCAAGGTAGTGGGTATCTGCACTACGTCCACGCCGCGCATGTACATGGATGCCAGGAAACCGGCACAGTCCCCCACCACACCACCACCCAGCGCCACAACCACCGCGCCGCGATCGGCACCTAACTCCACCATCTGCTCGGCCAACATCTCCACCGTGGAAAGCTTCTTGTAGCGTTCGCCATCCGGCAGGGTGAGCACGTGCGCGGTGAACCCGGCACGCTTCAGCGACCTCTGCAACTTCGCTCCCCAAAGCTGGTTCACAGTGGGCGTAGTCACAACAAACAACACACGGTCGGCCTTCTTGGTCAACACTGCCGGATACCACTCACGCAACACTTCGCCCGCGCGTGCCAACAAGCCACGCTCCACCAGCGCGTCATACGGACGTGGCTCCACCACCACTCGAATGCGATTCATCACTCTGATGATAAATGACGCAACCGCCCGCACCATCGCTCCGCGTGATAGCATCAAAAGTTTTGTAGGCGTTTTAGAAATGATTTGCCATTTATGAAGAATTCTTCCTCGCTTTCCCGTACTACTTCCCCTGATTTCGTCGTGGTAGGCGCTGGCATCGCCGGACTTCGCGCCGCGGTTGCGCTGGCCGAAGCGGGCACCGTGCTGGTTTTAGCCAAACGCGAAGTCACTGAGTCCAATACGCAATACGCGCAAGGCGGCATCGCCGCCGCGCTCAGCGACGAAGATGAAGTTGGTCTGCATCTGCAAGACACGCTGGACGCAGGCGACGGACTGGTGAACGAAGCTGCCGCCCGTGTTCTGGTGGAAGAGGGCCCCGAGCGCATCGAAGAGCTGATCCACTGGGGTACCGAATTCGACCGCGACGGCACCCGACTTTCCTTTACCCGCGAAGGTGCCCACAGCCGCAATCGTATTCTGCACGCTCAGGGCGATTCCACCGGTCGTGAGCTGCAGCGTGCGCTCTACGCCAAAGCGCGCACCGTGCCCAACATCACCGTTTCTGAGTTCGAGTTTTCCACCGAACTTTTGCTCGATAGCGGCCGCGCTGCGGGCGTCGCCGTGCTTGCCGATGGCAGCGTGCAGCACATCCACACCAGCGCTGTGCTGCTCGCCACGGGAGGCCTGGGCCAGTTGTACCGCGACACCACCAACCCGGAGGTGGCCACCGGCGACGGCGTCGCCATGGCGTTCCGCGCCGGGGCTGAACTCAGCGACTTGGAGTTCATTCAGTTTCACCCCACGGCCCTGTGCCTCGAAAGTGCGCCGCATTTTTTACTCTCTGAAGCACTGCGCGGCGAAGGTGCCTACCTGCGCAACGACCAGAAGCATCGCTTTATGCCAGACCAGCACCCGCTCGCCGAACTTGCACCCCGGGACGTGGTTGCGCGAGCCATCACCCACGAACTCGCCATCAGCAAAGCCGCTGCGCCTGTCGTCTATCTCGACCTGACGCACCTCGACGCCGAGCACGTGAAGCGGCGCTTCCCGCGCATCTACTCCACCTGCCTGCAATACAAAATTGATATTACCCACGATCTGATTCCGATTCGCCCCGCCGCGCACTACGCCATGGGCGGCGTGCGGACAGACCTCGACGGTGCGACCTCGGTGCGCGGTTTGTACGCAGCAGGTGAGGCCGCCTGCACAGGCGTCCACGGTGCCAACCGCCTGGCAAGTAACTCCCTGCTGGAAGGTTTAGTCTTCGGCGCGCGCGCGGGCAATGCCATGCGTGGCGACCTGCGTACCGCCACTTCGCTCCATGGCCTTGCCGTCCAGCGCGGCAGCGTAACCCGCCCGGACGACCATCAGAAACTCGCCGTAGCACAAACCCTGCGGCAGATTCAAGAGTTGATGTGGCAAGAGGTGGGTATCGTCCGCAATGGCGAAGGCCTGCAACGCGCCATTCTGGAGCTGGAAGAAATCGCCCCCACCCTCGACGAGATCAGCTGGCGGCGTGGACTCGAAGCGCGCAATGTTCTGGACGCGGGTATGTTAGTAGCGCAATCGGCCCTGGCCCGCGAGGAAAGCCGAGGTGCTCACTATCGCACCGACTTCCCCACCCGCGACGACGAGCACTACCAAAAGCATTCGGTGGTGACGCCCGGAGCACCCGTTGCAGGGGACATATTTGAAGATCCTACGATTGGGTTTGAACCGTGAGTTCGGTACCCCGTTCCGGGCGGCGTCCCAGAGCCGCTAGTCCGCAGCCCTCGGCTTCGGCCATACCAAGCTCGCCCCCACCGCCGCGCCCAGCACGCTGACCACGACCAGCAAAGCCCACAGCGTGGGAATCTCGAAGTATGCCGACGCCAGCATTTTGGTACCAATGAACATCAGCACCACCGCCAAGCCATAGTTCAAATAGTGGAATGCATCCATCAGTCCCGCGAGCGCGAAGTACATCGCCCGCAGACCCAGAATCGCAAATACATTGGACGTGTAAACGATAAAGCCATCGCGGGTGATCGCCAGAATCGCGGGAATCGAGTCCGTGGCAAAGATGACGTCCGTGGTCTCCACCATCACCAGAGTGATAAAGAGTGGAGTCGCCCACAAACCATTGCGCCGGATGAAAAATTTTTCGCCATGAAATTCCTTGGTAACAGGAATCAGTTTGCGGACTAGTCGCAGCACCACATTTTTCCCCGGTTCAATCTCTTTCTCCTGCTCCCCGAACAGTCGCATGCCGATAAAAATCAGGAACGCGCCAAAAATGTAGATAAGAAAGTGAAAGCGCTCAATCAGCGCTACGCCCGACGCGATAAAAACCCCCCGCATCAGCAGCGCGCCCAGAATGCCCCAGAACAAAACGCTCCGTTGGCTTCCAGCCGGGACCCGGAAGTAGCGGAAGATCAGCAGAAAAACGAACAGGTTGTCTACGCTCAGAGCAAGTTCTACCAGATAGCCTGTGGTGAACTCCAACGCCGCCTGGTGCCCGCGCTGCGTATACACCAGCCCGGCAAACCCTGCCGCCAGCGCAACCCATATGCCACTCCACAGCAGCGCTTCGCGAAAGCTCATAGGCCGGTGCCGACGCTGGACGACGACCAGATCCACCACCAGCATTACCCCGATGAATACGTGAAAGCCAATCCAGAAATTAAGTGGCAAGCGTCTTCCCTAGTCTTTCCGCCCGAGTTCGCCCTTTTGCCATGCATCCCACAAGCCCGCCGCTTTCAGCGAATCGTCCAGATGCGTTTCGTGCAGCGTCTGTTCAATCTCTGCACGCCGTAGCCGTTTGCCCACCCGCTCGGCAGAATCCGCCAGCCGATAGGTGAACACGACAGCTTCTGCCACATGCCTTTTCAGCACCGCAAAATCTACTTTGTCTAGCGTGTCAGAGGTGGCGTGGTAGTTGATCAAATAGTTCCCTTCCTCCTGGTTCGCCACAAACGTTGGCACCCCTTCCAGCAGAAAGTCGAAGTTGTCGGTGCCCATATCGCCATCGGTCGTCAGTTTTGCCGCATCCCACGTCTGCAGCGGCTGCACTAAGTCACTGGCTTTTGCCACCACATCCTTGCGGCCACCCAAGGAAAATCCCGTGACTCGCCCGATGCCGGAATCAAAAATCACTACTCCCGCAGCCTTGTCCAGTTCGGCCTTGTGAGCCTTCACATAGGCGCGAGAGCCTAGCAGACCTTCTTCCTCGCCAGAAAACAATAGGAAGCGGATACTGCGCTTGGGCTTTAGACCCGAGTCATGAATGGCCCGCAACGCGTCAATCACCAGCGCGGCGTTACAGCCATTATCCAGCGCACCCGTGCCAAGCTCCCACGAATCCAGATGCGCACCCAGCACCACCCATTCATCCGGCTTTTCACTGCCGCGGAGTTCGGCGACAACGTTCGCGGTTGCCACCGGCCCACCCACGTGGTTCGGCACACTCACATCCACAAACACCTGCTTGCCAGCAGCCACCAGCCGCGCCATGCGCAACGCACCCTCGCGGGCCAGCAGCAACTGCGGCATCTCCGCCACCCGCCCGGTCTGGGTATCGGTATGCCGGTACAGCAACGCATAAGGGCGCGTGGACATGAATGCCACCACCAGAGCGTGAGCCTTTGCCGCGCGTTCGGCGATTCCTGGCCCGCGATCATATTCCGCAAACAGGTCAGCCCAACTTTTCATCTCGTCCGAATGCACCAGTACCATGGCACCTGCCAGGCGGCCAGCTTTAGCGAATTCCTCGGGTGATCCATTGCCAACATCCACCACCCGCACATGATGATGCGCCAGCAGGGGCGCGGCCCACCCATGCGAAACCGCGGGTACATTGAATCCCGTGGACTCGGTCGGCAGGGCACGCACCGACGTGTTGCCCTCCTGCCATGACTGTGCAATCGAAAAAGCTTCCCGATGCACATTCTGACCCCCTGCCGCCTTCAGTGCGCGTTCCGCCCATTGCATCGCCTTTTCCATCGCGGGCGTGCCCGGCACCCGGCCACCTACTTCATCCGTTAAAACTCGCAGGTTGCCTTCCAGCGCTGAGGGCGCTTGCGCTTCCTGTAGAAGGCGTGCTTCGTTCTGTGCGGTCGCGGCGATGCTGCCGCACCACAACGCTACAACTGCAACGGCCGTCAGGCGCGATGGTTTCATGGTTCCCCCTTGCGATAATGTTCAATTAGAAACTAGAGGAGCGGAAAGCGGAAGCAGAAAGCGCTTGTAGAAAGGGATTGTAAAAGCGTCTTGATTAAATCCCTTGCGGCGAGCATCATGTCGGTGCACGCTGCGCGCTCCGAAGAGCCGCGCCAGCATGGTTCTTTTCATGCTCTCATTTGCGGTCGAGCATCTTTACCGTTTCCAGCGTAGTGCTGCCAACGATCTCCAGGCTCTTCGCGCTCAACTTGTCCACCGTGTCCTGTGGAGTGTGCCAATAAACGTTGTTGTAGCCGTAGTCGAAGTCAATCAGGTCGGCCACCGGCACGCCGAGTTTCAGAAAGGGAATATGGTCGTCTTCCACCGCAATCTGCCGCTGGAAGAAATATGCCTTGTAAGTCAAACGATCCGCAGCGTGCTCTACCAAGTCTTCCAGCCATGGCGTGGAGTTGGCTTCACGCATCACGCTCAGGTCGGCGTCGCCGATCATGTCAAGCAGCAGAAAGGCTTTGATCTTTTTGCTGGTGCCGTCCTTGGCCCAAGCCTCGGCCAAGCGACGCACCCCGTACAGGCTATTGTCGTCGGTCCATGCGATCTTGTCCGGGCTGATCGCTTCTTCGCCGTCATCCCACACCAGCCACACGGTGTAGCCGGGACGCTTGATGTTCGGGTTCAAGTGCTTGACGCGTCCGGCAAAATCTAACTGGCGCGCGTAAGCGTCAAGCTCGGCTTGGAACTGCTGTGCCAGCTCCAGTAGCAGGGCGCTGGAACTGGCACCATCATTGGCGCCGACATAATTGGTGTTGCGCAGGGGATAGTTGGTGTCGTAGTGGCTGGCGATCACGATAATGCCATCGCGCTGGCCGGGAAACTTTGCGATGAAGTTGCGCATCGGCAAGGGCCCCACCGGGGTCTGCGCCGTAAAGCCATCCTCTTCTACTTTGGCGTCCGCCACAATCACTTGCAGCCGCTGCCGCAGGTACTCCTCAGCCTTCTTGTGACCCGGCCCGCCGTTCCAGCGAGGCCCCAGCGCTACCAGTTGCTTGGTGTACTGCAGGGCCCGCTCCCCGCTCACGTGCAAAGGCTCGGGTGCGTCCTTGTCAATCGCTGCATTGAGTGGCGGCGCAGGTGGTTCCTTGGCTTCGCCGGTCAAATCCGAACGCTGCTCCGGCGTCATCTGCTTCACCTCCGCCCGGGGCGGCGCGGCCTGGGAACAAGCCGTAAAGGAAAAGGTCAGCAGTATCACCAGAAGCGCCGTCGGTGCCAGCATGGCTGGAATCGCTGGCATGGCCAGCTTATTTGCCAACTCGCTTGCCAACTTGCTTGCCTGTTTGCCGCTCATCACTTGCCTGCCGCCTTCTCTGCCCGCTTCTTGCGCTGCTTGGGATGCACCAGATACGCCACCGCAATACTCACCACATACAGCACCACCATCGGTGCCGCAAACAAGCACATGTTCATGATGTCAGTCGTCGGCGTAACAATGCCCGCAATCGCAAAAATAATCAAAATCGAATACCGCAGGTTTCGCCACATCCAGCCAGCATTCACAATGCCGAACAAGGCAAGAAAGAACACCAGGATCGGCATCTCAAAAATAATGCCCAGCCCGATGATGATCGCCATGAACAACTCAGAGTATTTCTCCACCGTGATCATCTGGGTGAACTGGCTACCGGTGTCAATCAAAAAGTTCATGGAAGCCGGAAACACGATGTAGTAGGCAAACGCACCGCCCGCCACAAACAAGCCCACCGTACTGAACATGAACGGCAGCACCAGCTTGCGCTCACTGGAGTAAAGCGCAGGCGAAATATACAGCCACAATTGATACAGCACGAATGGCGAAGCCAGAAACACTCCCGCCACCAGACCCACGTGAATGTAGGTGTTGAAGGCGTCAGTCGGGCTCAGCACTACCAGCTTTTCCGGCAATCCGTGGGCATGCAACGCGGCCACAATCGGGCGCTGCATCAAGTCCACAAAATAGGACGAATACCACCAACATGCCAGAAAGGCGACGATGACGGAAACAAACGAATACAGAATGCGCCGCCGCAACTCTTCCAGATGTTCCAGAAAGCTCATGGCGGGCAGTTCAGGATTGTCGTCGGAACCACGCGAGAAAAATTTAGGCATCGGTTCCCTTGGCAGCAGTGTCAGCGTGCGGCTGGTTTTCGGTAACAGCGGTCTTCTCAGTCTCCAGCTTAGTCTCCAGCGCAGGCGCAACCACTGCCTCACCCTGTGCAACTAAGGGCGACTCAGCGTCCCCCAAGGTATGCGGGACGCCTGCCTCAATCGTAGCCGCGTCAATCGTAACCGGCTCGATGGGCCGCGCGTCGTACCGTTCGCTGCTCGGGGTAACCGCTTCATTCAACATCGCCTGCCCGCGCGCCACTAGATGCTGCATCGGGTTGCGGACTGAATCAATGGTTTCGTGAATGCCGCTCAGAGTGCTGCCCAGTTTTGTCTCTTCTTCCAACTTAGCCACTTCGGCTTCCAGCGTGGACTTAAACTCGTTGCTGGCCGATTTGAAGTCGCTCATCACCTTGGCCAGCGTCCGCCCAATCTCCGGCAGCTTCTTCGGCCCAAACAGCAGCAGAGCCATCACAAAAATGAATATGATTTCGCCAATCCCTAATTCCATCCCACGATTATATCCTCGCCCGCTGCCGCGCCAACCCCACTTTTGGGCATGTGGGTAACCGAAGTCGCTATTCCTGCGTCTAACCGCCAGTGTTCCTGTTTGGAACCAAAGGGTATCCTCGACGCGACCGGTCGGCACCTCACCCCGTGCTATACTCCGGCTTAGCACCGCGCACCCGGGTTTGCCTGACGATACGGCGGATTTTAGGCTCTTCCTGAGCTGTAAAGGATTGGACTTCATGGCGCGTTCCACTCGCAGTTTTCTTCTGGTCGTCGGCTTCCTCACCCTCTGCGGCACCATCGGCGTGCTCTCGGCCCAGCGCCTCGGCCCTGAAACCGTGGACATCAATGAGTCCAGCCTGCGCGAGAACCTGAAACAGTTTTCCCAAGTCTATGACCTTGTCGAGCAGAACAACGCCGACCCCGTCAGCGCCGACAAAGCCGTCTATCAGGGCGCGATTCCGGGTATGCTCCACGTGCTCGACCCCCACTCCAACTTCTTCGACCCCAAGTCGTTTGGCCTGATGCGCGAAGAGCAGCGTGGCAAGTACTACGGCGTCGGCATGACGGTCGGCCCCCGTAACAACAAAGTCATCGTCATCGCCCCCTTCGTCGGCACCCCGGCCTACAAGGCTGGCATCCGTCCGGGCGACATTATCTCTGCGGTAGATGGTAAATCCACCGACAACATGAGCACCTCAGAAGTCGCCGACATGTTGAAGGGTGCCCGTGGCACTCCGGTCAAGATTACAATCCTGCGCGAAGGCGCGGATAAGCCCATCGAGTTCAATATTATCCGCGATGAGATTCCCCGCCACAGCGTGGATATCCACTTCACCATTCGTCCCGGCATCGGCTATATGCACGTCTCTAGCTTTGGCGAAACCACCGAGGAAGAAGTACAGTCCGCGCTCGACGAATTTGGTGACCTGCACGGCCTGATTCTCGACCTGCGCGGCAACCCCGGCGGCCTGCTCAACGCCGCCGTGGGTGTCGCTGACAAGTTCCTGCGCAAGGGCCAAGTAGTCGTCTCTCACCATGGACGCTCCTCACCAGACCGCCGCTACTATGCCACTCATGGCAACGACGGCAAGGATTATCCGATCGTAGTGCTCGTGAACCGCGGCTCTGCCTCCGCCGCAGAAATTCTTTCCGGCGCCTTGCAGGATCATGATCGCGGCCTGGTTATCGGCGAAACCACCTTTGGTAAAGGTCTGGTGCAGACTGTGTATCAGCTTTCTGAAAATACCGGCCTTGCGCTCACCACAGCTCGCTACTACACACCCAGCGGTCGCCTGATTCAGCGCGACTACACCAACGTTTCGCTCTACGACTACTACACCCAGCGCCAAGACGAAAATGCTTCCAAGGCCGATCGCGAAGTCAAGCTGACCGATGGCGGACGCACGGTGTACGGTGGCGGCGGCATCAATCCTGACATCAAGCTCGAACAGGAGAAGTCCACCAAGTTCGAAGACAGCCTGGTGCAACACTACGCGCTGTTCAACTTTGCCAAGCACTACTCGATCACCCACAAGATCGCCAAGGATTTTGAGGTGGATGAACCCGTGCTGCAGGAGTTCCGCCGCTTCCTCGACACCGAGAAAGTGCCTTACACCGAAGCAGAGGTTCTCGAAGCTCACGACTGGCTGCGGGCACAGATTCGCGCCGAACTCTTTACCGACGCCTTTGGACAGGAAGAAGGTTTGCAGGTTCGCGCGGAAACCGACTCAGAAATTCAGAAGGCTCTCGAGTTGCTTCCTAAAGCGCAGGAGCTTGCCCAAGGAGCAAAGAAGGTGGTCGCCGAACGAATGGCGAACGCTCCGGCAGTGCAGCGCTAGAGGCGGAAGACTCGATCACACAGCATACTTTGCGCAACTCGGGACCAAAAGGGCAGGCTTCGGCCTGCCCTTCGATTTGCCCGCGTCACATTCTGGCGTTGACCGCGCCCGCTGCCTCATGAAACAATTTTTATAATGCGCAATGGGGCTCTGGCTGCATCCCGCCCCTCCACTCTTTTCTTGGTTCTTATCTTGGTTCTTATCTTGTGCCTTGGCAGCACACCTTTGAAATATTTGACTGTAACTCGCGCTACACAGCGGGGCCTGTGCGGTTCCCGTACACCCCGCCGAATGCGGGGCTCGCAGATTGGCGAGTTCGCGATCGTGCTGCCTCTGGTGTTCTTCTTGCTGTACGGCATTTTCTGGTTTGGGCGCGCTTTTGAGACGTACGAGACCTTGACCCGGGCCGCCCGCGAAGCCGCCCGCATGGCCACTGCACCCACCTGCGCCACCTGCGGCAACACCTTCTACAGCAATGCTGCCCTGCGCTCGTCGGCCGTGGACCCCATCCTCCGCGCCGCCAGCTTAGACCCAGCGGACTTAACTGACGCCAACTTTGTCGTCACCCACAATGTGCTGATGAATCCTGCCACCAGTCCCTTGGGAACCACCAATCCCGTCGGTGACATCGGCACGGCGGTCGCCATTTCCTATCCGCTCAAGTTGCCCTTCTACGCATTCAATTGCTGCCCGGTGCAGGTGACCCGCATGAATCTCGGAATCATCATCACCACCCAGGTGCAGATGCGCGAGGAGCACTAAGGTGGTACGGCTGAGGCGCACGCCCTGTGGCAGCCAAACCGCCGGGGTGCAGATTGCTGAATTCGCCTTGATCCTTCCCCTGCTGCTGACCATGGCAGTTGCGGTGATGGACTTTGGCACGGCGGCGAATATGCGGCAGAAGTTAAGTAACGCAGCCCGCGAAGGCGCCCGCTTCGGTGCCACCCAACCTACATTCGATGTAGATCGAGCTGGCGTCACGCCCCATTCCACCAACGCAGTCTCTGAGGTTGTCTTCGACTATCTGGTGAACGCCCACGTGCTGCCCAGCGCTGGCCAGGGTAGTTGCGCCCCCTCCGCAGCCAACGCGTTTATGTCCACCGATGGCACTTCTACATGGACTTACGTCTATTCCAACTGCCCTTACACGTTGACCATCCGCATCAACCGCAACTTCACCTTGGGTTCCACCACGCAAGGCACCATGCTGGTGGGTACCAAGGTCGAAGTGGACTATCCGTATCAATGGCAGTTGGGACGGTTTATCGGCCTCATTGCCCCCGGCTCCACCCAATTCTCTGGTGCTACCCTGCTGGCGGGCGAGGCCGTAATGCCCAACTTGTACTAGAGGCGCGGAGCCTGCCATTCCCGCTTGCGGCTTGACGTGCAGTCTCCAATTGACGAAGATTTAGCCAGTCAGCAGAATCAACCAATCATGAACGTCCGCCCGCCTGCGAACCGAATCCGATCCGGCTGCTTGTCACCCCTGCAGCGGAAACCGCGCGGACGCCCGCAGGAACGCGGGGTGACGGTTTTGCTGGTGGCTGCGGCGCTGGTCTTCATTATTGCCATGGCGGCTCTGGCCATTGATCTGGGCACCCTTTATGTGGTGCGCAGCGACATGCAGCGCGCTGCCGACGCCGCCGCTCTCGGCGGTGCCCGAGCTTTCGCCGATTCGGGTGTCACTTCCGGCGCTGCCGCCCTGAGCGACGCTCAGGCTCTGGCCGCGCAGTACGCCCAGCTTGTGGTCGCTAGTTCGCCCATTGGAGGCCGCCTGCTCGACCCCGCCAGCGAAGTCGCCATCTCCTTCCCTGACAATGGCGTCGCTTTAGCCACCAATCCCCACATCCGGGTGGTGTTGCAACGTGCGGATCTGCCGGTCTTTTTTGCCCGCGTCTGGGGTACGCGCTTTGCCACCGTGAGCGCCACCGCCAATGCGGAGGCTTACAATCCGTCTGGCAACACCATGCCCGTGGCCAGCAGCATCAAGCTTTGGGCCATGCCCAATTGCGACCCCACACACACCGGCTCCGACCCAGCAGTTTGTCAGGGTTTCGCGCAGTTCGTAGACCCCAATTCGGGTGTAGTCGTGAACCCCGACGTGGTCGGCAAGACCATCAACTTACAAGAACGCCTCGTCGGGGATGTCGAAGGGCCCGGTGTGTATTTCAACCTCGTCCCATCCTTCGATCCCGACGTCTCGGTCTGCCCGGCTCTGAACAACGCCCCAACTTGTGCGCCCCCTCAGGGCTACGCCACCTACTATGACGGCATTCAGTGCACCACCAATCAGACCGTCCGCTGTCGCCAGCCCATCTATGCCGCGCCGCAGCACCGCATCAGCGACATGCAGGGTGCTGCCAGTTGCATGATCCATGCCAATACCCTCGGGGCACGACAAGGGCAAGACCTGTTCAATCTGGTACCAGGGGCCACTCCCCCAGTGGCCATCACCGCCGGTTACAACAACCTGAATTCTGCTGTGCGCGGTACCCAAATCGCCAGCAGCGACTCGGTGATTACCGTACCCCTGTTCGAACCCGGCAATCCCGTCGTCAGCGGCTTTTTGCAGCTCGGCGTCACCCAGATCTGTCCTGCCAACAGCCCCGATTGTGGCAGCTTACCCCAGTCTGGCCCCCAGGTCATCGTCCTGAACGTGGCCGGATGTAATGGCACAACAGGGGGATATCCCGTCACTGGGTCGGGTGCCAGCCCGGTCGCCGTCCGTTTAATCGCAAACTCCACCCCCACTCCGCAGTAAAATCAATATAACCTGCTTATTATCATTCGCTTAAGCGAATCGAGCGAGCTGTTATTTCTTGGAAACTCAAACCTCCGCCCTGCTCCCCACCCAGTATATAATAGGACTAAAGTAACTACATCTCCGTCCTATAGTGTGATTAAAGGGACACTTATCTCTATACATGTAGGGTCTTTACTCTATATACATTAATCACTAGAGGGAACTGAAACCGAACGACCGATCGGTTTTGCTATTAGGAAGACATTGCCAAGCAGCTCGGCCCGTCTTGGCATTTCGTCCGCTCGTACACGCCAGCCAAGGAAAACGTGTACAGACGTCTGCTGAGGAGCAGCGACCACCGTAGTTAGGGGATTCTGATATGCGTACATGCAAATCGCTGTTGATTTTCGCAATCTGCGCTCTCTTCGTAACCTCACTGGCCTGGAGTCAGGCTGCGGTGAACGAATCGCTGGAAACTGCAACCCTCTGGGTAGATGCCGTCAACGGCAGCGATGCCAATTCGGGCACCCAGAGCAGCCCCCTTCAGACGATTGGTGCCGCCATCAGCGCCGCTATTTCGAACAACCAAAATTCCATCGGAACCGCAGTCATGGTGCAGCCCGGTACCTACCGCGAGAGTCTGTTTCTAGCCGCGACCTCAAAAGACACCAGCCTGCCGATCACCATTCAGGCGGTAACCCCCAGCACGGTCACAGTTTCCGGCGGAATTCAGTCCACAGGCTGGGTGCCCTACGCAGCGAATCCCGCAATTTACAGCAATGTCTGGACCAATACTTGGGGCCTATGCCAGACGAATGGAGCCGCGCAAGCACCACCCTTCCCCGATATCGTGCTCCGTCGCGAAACCGCATTTGTGAACGGCGTTGCCATGACCCAGATGCTGTCGCTGGGGAGTCTGATGCCGGGCACCTTTTTTGTGGACGAAGCGGGCGGCACCATCTACCTCTACCCACCGGCTGGCGTGAGTCCCACCGCTGCCGACATTGAACTGGGCACCCTGCCCAATCTGGCAAATATCACCCGGCCTCAGGTGGTTCTGAGGGGCCTGAACTTCCAGTACGCGAACTCCTGCAAAGATGGCTCGGCGATCACCGTGCAAGGTTTGAACACCAACAACATCTTGCTAGACACGCTTTCCATCGCTTGGAATAACTCCATCGGGCTGAACATCATGAATCCGGCCTCCAATTTTTCCGTCATCAACACCATCGCCAATCACAATGGTCAGGCCGGCATTGGTGCGTATCAGGTAAAGAACGGCTTGTGGAGCAACGATACCGCCAGCTACAACAACTGGCGCGGTGCGCAGGGTGCCATCTACAACTGGAATCTCGGGGGATTCCATCCCTATCAGGTCCACAGTTCAACCATCAACGGGTTGAATCTATACTACAACCAGACGTATGGAGCCCACTGGGATACCGATCACCGCAATATCACCTCGACCTCGATCAACGCGGTAAACAATCTGCTGGTGGGCGACTTTTACGAAAAAAATGAAGGCCCCATCACCATCTCCAACAGTAACTATTGCGGCAACAATCTGGCCACCACGTCGTTCTCGGCGGCAGGCTCCGGCATGGCGCTCCGCGACACCATGAACCTGACCCTCGACGGCAACTACTACTACAACAATGCCTTCGCCCAAATCAGCCTCATCGGCACACCCGGCGGCGTCAACTGCACCCCGGTGGCAGGGCCAGAGTGCGTAATTGATTGGGAGACGGGAGTCCCTTACAACCTCAACAACCAAAATCTCACTTTCACCAACAATCAGTTCTGGGCGGCCGATGCAACGCAATATGCATTCTCGGATAGCTTGCTGGGCGACGAGAACGGCTTTAGCGACTGGACCAGCTTCTACACCACCTATGTTGGCAGCGGAAACACATTGTGGAATCCGGCTGCCACCACGGCCTTCCAGATTCCGCCCACTGCGTCGAATCCAGCCTCGCAGGCGCTCGACCTTGCGGGCTGGCAGGCTGCCACCGGGCAAGACTCTAACGCAGTATTTGCCCCACCGCCTGCACCGTCCGCTGCCTGTGCAGCCTCCTTGCCAGCTCAACCGGGCTCGCACCAGTCACTCTCGGCAGTCCCCGCTGATGTCCCCGACTTCTGGTTGATTGCGTCGAATCCTTCCCTTGCCCTCGACAACACAGGTGCCACCACCAACAGTTTCGCCATTCAACCGGTGGGTAACTTCCCCTCTGACGTCACCGTAACCACTGACGTTTCTGGCGCGCCAGGCATTACCGCAACCGGTTCGCCGACGACTGTGGCCGGTGGCATCGGTACGGCAAATCTCAGCTACTCCGCCGCGATCGGCACACCAGCAGGCACTTTCCAGATCCCTGTTATGGCGAGTGGGGGGGGCGTGGTACACACCACCACCTTTTACCTGACCATACCCCCCGGTGGGGCCCGCATCTCCACTTCAAACCTGAGCTTCCCTACTCAGTTAGCCAACACCACCAGTGCTCCGATGAGCGCCGTGCTCACCAATACGGGTTCAACACCAATCAGCGGCTTCTCGGTTTCCGCGGTAACCCTGAGCGGCAACACCGCGATCTTCAGCCAAACCAACGACTGCGGCGCGATGTTGGCAGGTGGCACCAGTTGCACCCTCAACGTCACTTTTTCGCCCACCTATGCTGGCTCTTATAGCGGCACTCTTGTCATCAACGATTCCGACCCCTCCAGCCCCCAGAAGGTTTCGCTTACTGGTCAAGGCCAAGCGCTACCGCAGGTGCACCTCGGCCCATCCAGCCTGTTCTTCGGCAACGCTGACGTCACCACCACTTCATTTCCGCAGACCGCCACCTTCACCAACAACAGCACCACCACCATTGCCACCATTGGTAGCGTTGTACCGGGCGGCGATAACGCCAGTGACTTCACCGTCACCAACGACTGCCCTGCCAATCTGTCGCCCGGCACCTTCTGCACCTTCACGGCCACGTTCAGTCCCACGGTGGCGGGTTTGCGCACCGCCTCGGTAACCATTTCAGACAACTCCAGTACTGGAACGCACACCTTAAGCCTTCAGGGGACGGGCGTGGTGCCGGTGCCGTCGGTGAGCCTTGCACCCGGAAATATCGGCTTTGGCAACGTAGATTTGACCGCCAACAGCGCCACCTCTACCGTCACTCTCACCAACACCGCCACCGACCCGCTCGCATTGCTGAATCTCAACAGCATCACCATGATTGGTGCCAATCCCGGCGACTTCAACCAGACCAACAACTGCCCGGCGCAGTTGGGTGCGGGTGCCTCCTGCACCTTTACCCTATGCTTCGCCCCTACCGCCTCCGGATCGCGAGCGGCCACTCTGCAGATCAGCGACAACACCAACAATGGAACCCACGCCGTTTCGCTCACTGGTACTGGCGTGGTTCCGGTTCCCATTGCTACCCTGACTCCCACCAGCCTGCCCTTCGGCACGGTGGACGTAACACTTTCTAGTGCGCCTTTGGTCGCGACCCTCTCCAACATTGCAACCGATCCGCTGGCGGTGCTCAGTATCAGCAACATCACGCTTAACGGCGCGAACCCCGGAGACTATAACTACACCACCACCTGTGGAGCGACGCTAGCCATTAACAGCTCCTGCACTTTCAGCATCGTCTTCAAGCCCACGACGTTCGGCGCTCGGCCCGCAACCCTCCAGGTCACGGACAACACTACCTCTGGACTGCATAGCGTGTCGTTGACCGGCACTGGTTTCATCCCCGTGCCAACCGCCACGCTTTCGCCCAGCACGTTCAGCTTCGGCAATGTGGACGTCACACTCTCGAGCGCGGTGATGGTTACCACGCTCACCAACACCGCCACCGATCCCGTGGCAGTGCTTAACATCAGCGGGATTACGCTCACGGGCGCCAATCCCGGCGACTACGTGCAAACCAACACCTGCGGAGTTACGCTAGCCGCGAGTGCCTCTTGTACGATCTCGGTCACCTTCAAGCCCACGGCATCGGGTGCCCGCCCCGCCACGTTGCAGGTCAACAGCAATACATCCTCCGGCGTCAATAACCTTACCCTGAATGGAACTGGTCTGGTTCCGGTACCCACGGTCACCTTGGTACCGGGCACGCTCAACTTCGGCAACATAGATGTCACCCTCTCCAGTCCGGTAATGACGGCGACGCTGACCAACACCGCAACCGACGCGCTGGCCGTGCTGAACCTCAGCAACGTCGCACTTACGGGCGCTAACCCAGGCGACTATACCTACACCACGACTTGCGGGGCCACGCTGGCGATCAATGCGACGTGCACCTTCACCGTCAATTTCAAACCGACGCTGGCAGGTACGCGCTCGGCAACCCTGCAGTTCACGGACAACACTACGGCGGCATCCCATAGCGTTTCGCTCACCGGCACCGGAGTCAGCCCAACGCCCATCGCTAAGCTCTCATCCACCTCGCTTGCTTTCGGCAATCTGAATGACGGCCTAACCAGCACCAAAACGGTGACGCTTACCAATAGCTCAGCCGATCCGCTGGCGCTGATGTTCCTCACCAGCATCAGTAAGTCCACTGACACCGATAACGGTGAATACACGGTGACCGACAACTGCCCGCGCTCGCCCAGCACTTTGGCTGCGGGCGGTGTCTGCACCATCACCGTCGTATTCGCACCCACCAACCTTAACGCCACTTCCGTCACTGTGACCATCACCGATAACGCCAGTCCGGCCACCCAGACGATTACCCTGACCGGCACCGGTACCCAACCCGTACCGACCGCTTCCCTCACTCCCGCAACCTTGGCATTTGCCAGCTTGAATGAGGGCCTTACCTCCACCAAAACATCAGTGCTCAAGAATACTTCCACCAATAGCTACGCCACCTTGAGCATCACCTCGATCGTCACCACCGGCACGGACGCGGCTGAATACACGGTGACGCACAACTGTCCGCTTGCTCCCAACACACTGGCGGCAGGTGCCTCTTGCACCATCACCTCGGTGTTCGCGCCGGTGAATCTGGACGTGACCAGCGTGACGGTGAAGATCACCGACAACATCACTGCGGGCTTCCAAAACCTGACGATGACTGGCACCGGCACCGTGCCCAAAGCCACAGTCACTTTTCTGCCCGCAGCGCTCACATTCGCGTCCACCAAAGTGGGAGTAACGAGTGCAGCCCAAAACGCAACGTTAACCAACACCAGCACCAACCCTCTTGCCACACTCGCCATTACCAACTTCACCCTCACTGGCAATAACCCCGGTGATTTCGCCTCTAACAGCAGCGCCTGCCCCAGCACACTCGCGCCAGGTGCCAGTTGCATCGTCAGCGTAACCTTCACTCCAATCGCCAAAGGCACCCGAAAAGGCAACCTCAACGCCAACGACAACGGATCCACCACCAAACAGACGATTGCGTTGACCGGCACCGGTTCCTAGCGCACACAGCGGAATCCGGCCCTCCCGCCGGGAATAATGCCTCATTCATGGGGCATTGTTCCCGGTTTTCTTGTTTTTGGGAGATACTGCCGCGCCATGTGCGATGGCCCAGAGCCCCTTATTGCACGGGGCGCGACGGGTGCAACTCATCGCCCGCGCCCGCCTCTGAACCGGCCCTACATGGAACCAGCAGGGATGACGGGGGTAACCCTGTATTGACTTTTCACTTTACATAAGCCAGCCATGCCGTTATAAAGTCAGTAGACCAAAAATAAGCAAGGGATTGCACCTCTACTGGCCTCCACCCCTCATAAGGGGTGAGAAACCGAGGAATATCCTGTTTCAAAGGGTTCGTCAGTACAAAACAGAAACCCACTGAAGCACGCGTCACAGCGGACTGTGCTGAGCCACCGGCACACCCTTTGTCAAAGTTTGCGCCAAATTTCTACTGGGCGCGAAGCTTTTGCATTCTCGACTGGCCGAAGTTCTGGCGTTTCATCTCGGGATAAAAAATCGAGTCGCTGCAAGGTGGAGTTCTGAATGAAGTCGTTGGTTTGCAAGATCGTATTCGGCTGTGCACTCGCAGGGGTGATGCATGGGCAGTTGTTGGCTCAGGCCGTCGTCAATGAGGGTTTAGAAACCACTACCCTGTACGTGGATGCGGTTGCCGGGAATGACAACAATCCGGGCACACAAGCGCTGCCCTTCCAGACCATCGGAACCGGGCTGGGTGCTGCGATCTCCAACAATCAAGCTGGCATCGGCACGCAGGTGATCGTGAACCCGGGCACTTACCGGGAAGTTTTGAGTGCCAGCCAAACCGCGCGCGACACCTCCCTCCCCATTACTCTCCAGGCTGCCACCCCCGGTACAGTACTGATATCAGGTGGGCAACTGTACACCAACTGGACCAGCTATTCCGGCAACCCTTCTATCTACACCACTGCATGGACAAACAACTGGGGGCTCTGCGTACCGAATCCCGGGGGCCCCCCACTCACTGACATCGTGTTACGCCGCGAGATGGTACTGGTGAATGGTGCACCCATGACGCAAGTGCTCGCGTTGAGTCAGGTGCAGTTTCCCGGTATGTTTTTTGTGGATGAAACAGCTGGAACTCTTTATATCTGGCCCCCTGCCGGGGTGAACCCAACCACCGCCACGGTAGACGTGGCCACACAACCCACCCTGCTGGCTGTCAACAGCCGCGACAATATCGTGTTTCGGGGGCTTACCTTCCAGTACGCCAACAGTTGCCGCGATAACGGGTCGGTCACTGTCGCGGGCACCGTAACCAACGTCATTTTCGACAACGACACGTTCCTGTGGAACAACTCGCTAGGCTTGCAAATTTCCGCCCCCACCGTCAACTTCACGGTGGAGAACTCCTCTGCCCTGCACAATGGCGAATCCGGCTTCCAGATCTCGCAAACCAATTTCGGGCTCTGGCAGAACGACGTTTCAAACTACAACAACTGGCGCGGCGCGCTGGGCGCTTACTACGCGTGGAATTCCGGCGGCTACCACTTCTACCTCGCCCACAATGACACCCTGAACAACATCACTGTCGCTTACAACCAGACCCACGGGATTCATTGGGATACCGACCAGTACAACATCACTGCCACCGGGTTGCATTCGTTCTCCAACGCGCTCAACGGACTGATGGTGGAAGCCAGCGAAGGGCCTGTCACCATCTCCAACAGCACGTCTTGCAATAACGATGTCGCTGTGCACGATAGCTACAACTTTCAGGGTGGACTGCTGCTGCGCAATTCTACGAATGTCACTTTGACGGGCAGCACGCTCTATGGCAACTTCGCCGACCAGATCAACCTGCAAGGCAACAAAGGCGGCTTGACCGAGACCAACTGGGAAACTGGCGAAGTTTACAACCTGATTACCAGCAACATCACCCTGACGGGCAACGTGATTGACGCTTTGGACGGCACGCAGGGCGTGTTTAGCGACAGCTACCTGACCGATGGCGACTGGACGCCGTTCGTCACCACGCTGGTTTCCAACTCGAACCTCTGGTGGAACCCGGCCGACACCGCGTCGTTCGTTGTGCCGACGCCGGTGCAGAGCTCGAAGGACAACTTTGCCGCTTGGCAAGCACTTACCGGGCAAGATGGTAATTCCACGTGGGCTCAGCCTGCCGATCCCACCGCAGCTTGCAATGTGCCCGCCGAAGCGCCAGATTTCTGGCTCATCTCTTCTACCGACACGCCCTCGATCGCTGTGGACGGAACCGCGACCATCACCGCCAGCGTTGCACCCATTGGCGGGATGACGGGCACCGTCAATCTGGCAGTGAACACTTCAGCCGTTCCCGGACTCACGGCCACGGTTTCCCCCAGCAGCCTTACTCTGGATGGCAAGACTACAGCCACCGCGACCATCACGTACACGGCGAGCACGGCTCTCGCGGCCGCCACGTATCAGATTCCAGCATTCGCCAATATGGGCAGCGTAACTCGCGCCAGCACGGTGCTTCTCACCGTTCCCGCCACCAGTGTGCGTATCTCCACTAGCAGTCTGGCCTTCGGGTCGCAAACCATCGGTACCAGCAGCGCGTCGCAGTCACTGACGCTCACCAACATCGGCACCACCACGCTGACCATCACCAGCATCGGTTCAGGCAGCAACTTTACCCAGACCAATACCTGCGGCAGCAGCGTCAAAGCGGGCGCGAGCTGTACCATTAGCGTCACGTTTGCGCCGGCTCAAGCCAACAGCATCATTGGTGGGCTCACTATTACCGATAGCGACACCACCAGCAGCCCGCAAAGCGTGAGCCTGACTGGTACCGGTATCGCCCGCCCCACGGTTACGCTGACCCCGAACAAGTTGTCGAACGGCACCATCGCGGTGGGGGCCAGCCTCAGCCAATCGGCAACCCTGACCAATAGTTCCACCGGCACCTCGGTGCTCGCGATCAGCTCAATCGTCATCACTGGTACTAACCCGTTGGATTACAGCCAGACCAATGACTGCGGCAGTCTGCTCGCGGCGGGTGCCACTTGCACGATTACGGTGACATTCGCCCCGCAAACAACAGGCTCGTTGCCCGCGACCTTGACTGTGACAGAAAACTCCAATGGCGGTTCCCACAGTGTGACCCTCACGGGCACGGGTGCGACCGCGGCAGCCGCGAGCTACAGTCCGGCTTCGCTCAGCTTTGCCAACACCACGATAGGCTCTACGGCGACCAGCCAGACCATCACAGTCACCAACACCAGCACCACCACCACGTTAACTCTGAACTCGGTCGTTCTGAGTGGAACCAGCCCCGGCGACTTTACCCTGACCGACGGTTGCGGCGGCACCCTGAAAGCCAACCGCACCTGCACCTTTACTGTTGCCTTCAAACCCACAGCAGCGGGTGTGCGCACGGCCACCATCACGGTCAACGATTCCGCCATACCAGCCACCCAAACCATCAATCTGACCGGAACGGGCGTGGAAGCCGTACCTCTGGTGGCGGTGGCTCCCGGCTCACTGAGCTTTGGTACCGTTACCACCGGCTCCACCTCTGCGGGGCAAACTTTTACCGTCACCAACGCTTCGATTGAGGCTGCGCTCGCCATCACCAGCGTTACGCTTTCCGGCAGCAATCCCGGCGACTTTGCCCAGACCAACAACTGCCCGGCCTCGTTGGCCGCAGGCGCGAGCTGTACCGTGACTGCCACGTTTACACCGAGCGCGGCGAATGCACGCAGCGCCAATGTGGTGGTGAATGACAATTCCTCGCCTGCCAGCCAAACCGTAACGCTTTCCGGGACAGGTTCTAGAAGCGCACCCACGGTCACGCTGACTCCGGCGACCTTGACGTTCCCCAGCACCAACATTGGCAGTTCCAGCACCAGCCAGACGGCCACGCTCAAGAACACCAGTGCCGCAGTACAACTCATCGTAAGCAGCATCGCCCTTGGCGGCACCAATGGCAGCGATTACACGTTGACCAATAATTGCCCTGCGAGTCTAGGGACGGGAGTAAGTTGTACCCTGACCGCGACGTTTATTCCAACCGCCGCCGGAACACGTACCGCCACCGTTACAGTGACCGACAACGCCACCGGCAAGACGCAGACGGTGACCCTCACCGGCACGGGCAACAGCCCGACGCCTACCGTCACCGTGTCGCCAGCTTCGCTCACCTTCGCGGCGACAGCCGTTGGCTCCAGCAGCCTGAGCCAGCAGGTAACCATTAAGAACACCAGCGCTTCCACCGCGCTGACTATCACATCCATCGCGCTGAGTGGAACCAATAAATCGGACTACTCTTTGAGCAATGGCTGCGGCACCTCGCTGGCCGCAGGGGCAAGCTGCACCGCCACGCTGACGTTTCTACCCACAGCCAGCGGCACTCGCACCGCCACCCTCACCGTGACAGACAACGCCAACCCGGCCACCCAGACCGTAAGCCTGACTGGCACAGCAGCCGTCCCCACGGTATCGGTAACCCCTGCTTCGTTGAGCCTTGGCAACGTCATGGTAGGCAGTACCTCGGCGAGCCAGTCGGTGACGATCCAAAACACCAGCGCGGCTGTTTCGCTGAGCATCACGAGCCTGCTGCTGAGTGGCACCAATGCTAGCGACTATGCTGTCTCGAATGGTTGCGGCTCCAGCTTGGCGGCCGGTGCCAGTTGTACGGCAACCGTCACCTTCACCCCCACAGTTGCCGCGGCGCGCACAGCGACGCTTACCCTCACCGACAATGCCAGCCCTGCCACGCAAACGGTAAGCCTGAGCGGTACTGGGACCGCAATTCCCACGGTCACCCTTTCACCTTCCACCCTGGCATTCGGCAATCTAGGGGTCGGCTCCACCAGCACGGCGAAGACTGCGACCTTGACCAACACCAGTACCACCGCCGCCTTAACCGTCACCAGTATTGCGCTGGGCGGTGCCAACGCAGGCGACTTTACCGTCACCAACACCTGCGGCACATCCCTGGCGGCTGGCGCCAGTTGTACACTGACGGCCACCTTCAAACCAACCGTGATTGGATCTCGCACCGCTACCATCACCATCACCGACAACGCCTCGCCGACCACTCAAACGGTTAGCCTCACCGGAACGGGCACTGCGCCGGTGCCTACGGTCACGGTGACGCCGACCACGCTGCACTTTGGCAAGCTCAAGGTCGGCAGTACCCTGCTAAAGACCGTCACCGTAACCAACACCAGCACCAATGCCAGCGCGGTGCTGAACTTCACCTCAGTGAAGATTTCCAGCGGCTTGGCATTCGTGCAGACCAATACCTGCACGGCACCGCTGAACGCTGGCCAGAGTTGCACGATCACGGTGACATTCCTTCCGACGGTCACGGGACTGGTTTCCTCCTCCGTCACCATCACAGACAATGCCTCGCCCAAAACCCAAAAAGTCACGCTGAACGGCACGGGCACCTAGCGTAGTCGCGTATTGTGCGAGCCACAGGGGGACGCTGAATCAGCGTCCCCCTCGCTGTTTTCCACGACCTCGCGTGGACAGCAATCGTCTATCGTTTCCCCGACGTACCATTACCTAAGGACACCTCCCCGCAGGCCAACCGGCATATTTCGCCTTTGTCCAAGTAGCGGTATAAAGGTTCCAGTAGCAACTGAGTCCTCCACCCGCACTGAGGATTTAGTCCCCCCCGAAGAGTAATTCCCCGACAGTTCCACACGCGTCGCAAGCGCTGGCCTTAGCGTCAGCAAAAATTCAAAACGCCATGCATATCTGCATCGTGAGAGGTGTTTTATGAGAAGACTGAGTCGGGTGTCCGCCATCGCATTCCTAGTCGCCGCTGCATCCCTTCTGGCTTTCGGCCAGGCGACCGTAAACGAGAGTCTCGAAACTGCCACGTTGTACGTGGACGCAAATTCCGGCAACGATAATGCCGCAGGTACTGCCTCGCAGCCACTCAAAACGATCTCCGCCGCGCTCTCTACCGCTGCCTCCAACAATCGCAGCGGCATTGGCACCAACGTGATCGTAAACCCGGGTCTGTATCGTGAGAGCATCAGCATCGGCAACAGCACCCGCGACACCGCCTCGCCGATTACCGTGCAGGCTGCAACACCCGGTACAGCTGTGGTAACTGGCGCGGTACAGTACACAGGCTGGCAAACCTATTCCGGCAACCCCTCGCTCTACACCGTTTATTGGCCCAACTCGTGGGGCTTTTGCCCGGCGAGCGTGGGCGGCCCTACACCACAGCCGATTGTGATGCGGCAAGAAATGATCTTCGTCAATGGCACTCCGCTGACGCAAGTGCTGTCGCTGGCGCAGATGGTCTATCCCGGCAGCTTCTTTGTGGATGAGAGCCATGCCGCCGTCTATATCTGGCCGCCCTCGGGCACCAAGATGGCGACCGCCGACGTAGAGGTAGCTACCCTGCCAACGCTGTTGAGCGTCTCTGGCCACGACAACATGGTCTTCCGCGGATTGACTTTTGAATACGCGAATACTTGCCGCGACAGCGCAGCCGCCGTTATTTACAGCACGTCGTACAACGTTTTACTCGATCAGATCAATTTTGTTTGGAACAACGCCGCGGGCCTGCAAATCACCAATCCGGTGGTTAACTTTACAGTGCAGAATTCGGTGGCCAACCACAACGGCCAATCGGGCTTGAAGGGTACGATGACGAAATCAGGCCTGTGGCAGAACAACACAGCCAGCTTTAACAACTGGCGAGGAGCGCAGGGAGCATATTATGTCTGGAACACTGCAGGGGCGCACTTCTTTGAATCCCACAACGACACCGTGAACGGGCTGACGTTGGCCTACAACCAAACCCACGGTGTGCATTGGGATACCGACAATGCCAACATCACAGTGACCGGCCTCAAGAGTGTGCAGAACCTTGCCAACGGCATTATGGTGGAAGTGAGTCAGGGGCCAGTAAGCATTGACAGTAGCTATGCCTGCAACAACGACCCTGCACCGCACGACAGCAGCGCTTATCAGGGCGGACTGCTGCTACGGAACTCGCAGAATGTGAGCTTCACCAACAGCACGCTTTACAACAACGGCACCGCGCAGGTAGATATGCAGGGCCAGGCTGGGGGCATCGCCGGAGTGGATTGGGAAACTGGTGCTAGCTACAACCTGGTGACGCAGAATCTGAACCTGAGCCAGAACGTTATCTACGGCACAGGCGCACAGCCGGTATTCAGCAACAGCGTCCTGGGCGGCGCGGACTGGAGCACCTTCCAAACCACGCTCCTTGCCAGCAAGAATACCTACTACAACGCCACCACACCCAAAGCGTTCATCGTGCCAAGTCCCGTAAACGCCACCACAGACGGCTTTAGTGACTGGCAGGGTGTCACGGGGCAGGATCTGAGCTCTAGCTGGGCAAAGCCTGCAGACCCAACCACAGCCTGCACCGTAGCCGCCGATGCGCCGGATTACTGGCTGATCGCAGGCACAGGACAAAGCACGATCTCGCAAATCGGGGGCGCAACCTCTAACTTCTATCTAGTCCCCATCGGAGGCTTCAGTGGCACCGTCAACTTCGCGGTGGATGCGTCACAGGCACCCGGCATTAGCGCCACGCTTTCCAGCCCGTCTGCGTCCGGGTCAGCGACCGAAACCGTTACCTTTGCGGCCAGCACCAGCGTCGTTCCGGGCACCTATCCGGTAACCCTGATCGGCAACAACGGCAACACCAGCCGCGCCGTCACCATCAACGTGGTGGTACCGCAGACTGGCATCCGCCTCTCCACTGGCTCACTTGCCTTCAGCTCTCAAGTGGTGGGCAGTGTGAGCAGCAGACAGAATTTCACCGTCACCAACATTGGCACCACGGCCATCACGTTTTCGGCGATCGCCACTGGCTCTAGCTTCGGCGCAACTAGCAACTGCTCCACGTTGGCCGCAGGGGCATCTTGCACCGTGACCGTTACCTTCAGCCCACTGTCGGGTAAGTCCTTCTCCAGTCAGGTCATCCTTACGGATAGCGACGCGACTGTCACCCAAAGCGTTTCAGTCACTGGCACCGGGCTGGCCCGGCCTTCGATCACTCTCTCACCCGGCACGTTGAGCTTTGGCTCCAACAAGGTGGGCACCAAGAGCGTGGTGAAGACTACAACTCTCACCAATACCAGCACCACGTCGTCGCTGAACATCAGTAGCCTCGCGCTGACCGGCAGCTACCCCGGCGACTACACCCAAACCAACACCTGCGGCGCGAGCCTTGCGCCGGGAGCCAACTGCTCCTTCAGCGTCACCTTTACGGCGGGCGCCAAGGGCAGCCGGAATGCAACGATCACCATCTACGAAAATACTTCCGTCGGCAAGCACAGCGTCACGTTGACCGGCAGCGGTTCGTAGAAGACTTCCGGCAGCCTCCGCATACGGTTGAGGGTCTCTTTTCAAGTAGTTGAAAAAAGACCCTTTACCTTGTCCACATCTCGAAACACTGCAATCCATACCGCCTCTGAAATCACCTTTTCCTTCTTTCGGTTCCGCAGCCCTTGCGCAAAATGTATCTGATTCGCTAACAAGGAACCTGAATAGTTACTAGACCGTTAGTACACCCAGCAACGAAAATTCAATGGTTTCAATGATTTACATTGACTAGACCTTCCACGGAAGGTGTGGCAATTTCTCCGTTTTCCACAGGCGGGCAGGCGCCGTTGCAGGTCGCCGATTCACTCGGTTCGTGGTGTGTCAACTTCTGGGGTAGTTAGCTTCGCAAAGCAAGGGTGAACTGATGAACAATTGGAAACGGTTTCTCTCGTATATGGCTATAGGTGTGGGACTTAGCACTTTTGCGTTCAGCCAAGCCACTGTAAATGAAGCGGCAGAAACTGCGATTGTTTACGTGGACGCGGTGAACGGCAGCGACGTGAATCCGGGCACCCAGAGCCAGCCATTGGCCTCAATTAACGCGGGCGTGAATCTGGCCGTAGCCAACAATGTGCAGGGAGTGGGTACCCTCGTCCTTATCAACCCGGGCTTGTATCGGGAATCGTTGATTTTGAGCCAAACACAGCGGCAGACCAGTGCGCCCATCACTGTCCAAGCAGCCACACCCGGCACAGTAGCGATCAGCGGTGCGCTGCAATATACCGGATGGGTGGCGGCGGGCTCTGGAATCTTTACTAATTCTTGGACAAACAGTTGGGGAAATTGCGCGCAGAAGCGCAGCGCACCGCCAGCACAGCAAATTGTGCTGCGCCGCGAGATGGTGTTTGTCAACGGTGTCCCGATGACGCAGGTGCTGGCTCAGGCCGACCTCGCTCCGGGCACGTTCATGGTGGATGAAACCGCCAACATCGTCTCCGTCTGGCCGCAGAGCGGCGCAGACTTGACCACAGCCGATGTGGAAGTTGCGACCCTGCCCAGTTTGCTGCAAGTGCTTGGCATGGACAATATCGTCTTCCGCGGACTGACATTTGAATATGCCAACAGTTGCCTCGATAACGCCGCTGTACTGGTACAGGGCAGCGCCACCAATGTGATTTTCGACAACGACCAATTCGTCTGGAACAACGCTCTTGGCTTCCGGATTCTCTATCCAGCCACCTACTTCACGGTGCAGAATTCATCAGCGTTGCACAACGGGCAGTCGGGATTGCAAGGCACACAAACCAAGTATGGTCTGTGGCAGAATGATGCTGCCAACTACAACAACTGGCGCGGCGCCCAAGGTGCCTACTACTCTTGGAACACCAGCGGTGCCCACTTCTACGAAGTCCACAACGACACCATTGATGGCCTCACTCTGGCCTATAACCAAACCCACGGTGTTCATTGGGACACCGACAACAGCAACGTTACCGTGGCTGGGCTGACCAGCGTAAACAACCTGCAAATTGGAGCATTCGTGGAGGCCAACGAGGGCCCGCTGAGCTTTGATAACTCCTACGTATGCGGTAATGGTGCGGCCTCTATGGCGGCTACCTCTTCCTTGGGCGGCCTGCAACTGCGCAACTCGCAGTTTGTGACGGTCACCAACAGCGCCATCTACAGCAACAATCCCAACCAGATTAACGTGCAGGGCAAGAAGCTTGGCGTGTGGGTGCAAAACTGGGAGACCGGACAGCGCACACAGGTGGTCACCAGCAACATCACCATGAACAACAACGTGATCTATGGCGTGGGCAAGCAGTTCCTGTTCAATGACAGCTATCTGGTGGATCCAGACTGGACGACGTTCGCCAGTTCGCTGACCTCAAACCAAAACACCTGGTGGAATCCCGTTGCCACGAAAGTGTTTAAGGTGGCATCGCCCAGCGCTGGCACACTAGACGACTTCCCCGCATGGCAGGGTGTAACCGGGCAAGACGTTGCATCGGTTTTCTCCACCGCACCCGACGAGACAACCCCCTGTTCTGTAACCGCAGATGGTCAGGATTTCTGGTTGATTACCGGCAGCACGGCAGCCAACACGGCCACCACCGGGTACGCTACGATTGCCTTGAGCGTTTCGCCAGTGGGAGGCTTTGGCAACACAGTGAATCTAACGGCTGATAGCGGCAACAGCCTGATGACAGTGGCATTCGACAACGCGGCGATCGCCGGTTCAGGCACAGCGAATATGACGGTGACGGCCGATCCTAGCCTCGGCGAAGGAACCTACCCGGTCGTGGTGATCGCCAACAGTGGCGACCTGACGCATACGGTTACGATTCCCGTAACGGTTTCACGGAGTTCGCTGACACTTTCCACTTCTACGCTCACCTTTGCCGACACTTCCATCGGCAACACGAGTTCGTTGCAGAGCTTCAACATCACCAACAACAGTCAATCAGCCATCACGCTGAATAGCATCACGCCATCGCCGGACTACGTGATCAGCAACCTTTGCGGCTCCACCTTAGGGGCGGGCGGAACTTGTCGCGCCTACGTCGGATTCAACCCGACGCACGTGGGCACCGACAACGGTACGGTCACCATCCTCTCATCGGACGCTGGCAGTCCCCACATTTTGACCACCCTGGGTAACGGGATTGGTATTCCGGGCGTGGATGTACGACCGGGCAGCCTGTACGTGGGCGAAATGCCACTGGGCGTGCAAAGCGCGGCGCAGAACATCACCGTTCGCAACACCAGCGGCAATGGAGCCAGCCTGTTTATCGGCAACGTGACGTTGACCGGAGCCAATCCGGGCGACTTTCTGGAGACATCGGGCTGCCCTCCGGCACTTTCGCCGGGAGCCTCCTGCACCATTCAGGTCGCCTTCAAGCCCACGGCCCACGGCACTCGCAATGCTACGCTCACCATCTGGGACAACGCCGTGCGCGGCCTGCAAGCCATTCCGCTGACCGGCAACACCCGCAGGGATGGCGGTGTGCCAGCGGCACCAACGAGTACGCAGGCCCATGCGGTGGTCGCGGGTTCGGCATCGGCTCGGGTAAAGACTTCACCCAGCGCCTGGCACGCTGCCGCCCACTCCACCCACCCCGTCCACCCCGTCCACCCTGTCAACCCTGTCAACCCGACCCACCATACCCGCAGGGGCCATGCGCATCGCCATAAGCACTACGCGCATCGGCACAAGACGACACGGCACCACGCAGGCTAAACGGCTTTCCTTAAAGGCGGTACCCAAACGGCGCTCCTTGCGGAGCGCCGTTTGCTGTTCGAGGCAGACTACGACCCCCAAACCACAGGTGGCGCTCTGGTAGCATCGAAGCGGGTTGAGGGCCCCAAACTTTATGTCCACTCTTGGATTGATTGAATACGCGGAAGCCACGCCCGAAGTGAGGGCAATTTATGACGACATCATCGCCACTCGCAAGAGTGACTACATCAACAACTTTTGGAAGGCGATGGCGCACGACCCTGCCTTGCTGCGGCGGACCTGGCAAGCCCTCAAGGAGATCATGGGACCGGGCGCGCTCGATCCACTCACCAAAGAGCTGATCTACATCGCCGTGAGCGTGACCAATAGTTGCCACTACTGCATCGCCTCGCACACGGCATCAGCCTTCGCCAAGGGCATGACCAACGACCAGTTTATGGAACTGCAAGCCGTGGTCGGTATGGCCAACCAAACCAATAAGCTGGTTACCGGCTATCAGGTAGAGATTGACGAAAAATTTCAGCCGCCGCTGAAGCGGTAGGGGGATTGGTGTGGCTCGCCTCCGCGCGAGAAGCGAACCACGGGTTTGTCCTGTGCCCTAAGTTGTTGCCTCTGCCGCTGAGCGCAGGTTGATTTTTGCCTATTTCTTTTTTCTTGACACCAGCCCGGGTGGCTTGACATAGTATGTCTAGTAGGTTCGTAGGTATTTGTTTCCCCGAGGAACCCTGTCACCATGAAAATTTCGCAAAAAGGGCTCTACGCTCTTCAGGCTCTGATGATGCTCTCCCGCCACTACAATCAGGGAGCCATCAAGATTCGCGATATTGCCTACGAAGAGGCTCTGCCAGAAAAGTTTTTGGAGCTGATTCTGCTGGAATTGAAGAATGCACGCATTGTGGAAAGCGTGCGCGGAGCCAAAGGCGGCTACCAGTTGCGGCGCGCCGCAAGCGACATCCGCTTGAGCGAAGTGATCCGGTTGATTGATGGCCCGCTCGCACCGTTCGGCGACGCCGACTCCCTGCGCGGCCTGATTGAAAAGGATGCCGAGCACCGGGCGTTGTACCAGGTGTTTATGGACGTGCGCGATGCGGCAGCGAAGATTCTGGATCACACCACGCTGGCGGATATCAGCCCGCAACCCGAGATTGCCAAGGTGAAGCAGATCCACAAAGCGAAGTTCAAACAGGAAGCGTAAAACAGAAGAGGAACGACATTGCAGAAACTCAATCGCTGGCTCGAATCAATCTCCACTATGTCTGTCATATACGTGTTAGTACTTACAGCTATTGTATTGCTTTCATCCAACGCGGGCGCTGAAAGGATACTGTGGAACGCCGCCTGCAACCGAAGTGGGGGTTGATCGCATCATCGTAGCTAGTAAGTAGCTAGTAAGTAGCTAGTTAGTAGCTGGGAATTAAGTAGCTAGCAGATAGCTCGATACTTTAAGATATTTCGCCTTGTAGTCACCATCCCAGCGACTCGATTGGGCGAATGGCTGCATGGGCGAACACGAAAATTGTACCGCTGCAAACCGACACCAAAAGGTGCAACACAGCCAGCTTCCGGGCTCCGCCGTCAGGCGGAGCCCGGGTTTTTGCGCTTGAGCTTAGTGGCGGGCCCGTCGGCTACTTCTCGCTCTCTAACCTATCCCGATGAGCCGCGGCACTCCACTGGCTACCGAGTACGATCAATCTGGAGCCACGCCGCCTTTGACCTTGATGATAGGATCGTGGCCAAAGCTCGCCACACCGCCCGTAGAGGCGGCATAAGCGGTTGCACCGGCATTGATACTGAAGTAGGCATCATTTGCTTGCGCGTGAATCTGCCCCAGACAGTACGCCCAAGTGGTTGCGATGCCATTAGCATTCTCCACCGTGCAGGGCGCGGGGAAATTTTGCACCATCGCGTTGTCAAAGTCCACAATGGGGCGCGGATTGCCGGTTGCCCGCAGCGGTGATTGAATATACAGCGCATAGTTTGGTCCGCTCACCGAGTTCGCCGTCGCATTTCCAAATACAAGGGATGGCCGAAGATTGGTGACGGGCGTTGCCGTACCCGGCGCATCAATCTGAAAAAATCGGACACAAAAATAGTCGAGATTATTCAGGGGCAGATTGCCGTTGTCAGAATTGCTGCCCGCTGAGGGATATGGGGCCCAGTTGGCTGGATTCAGGTTAGGAATGGGGATGGCCACGTCTCCCCAGTTGGGCGGGGTAACGGGCACGGTGGCCACAAACCAGGCACAGCTTTGCGCCAAGCCCACATCCACTGATGCGTACGGCTTGAATGAAGCGTATTGAATGTACTGCGGCTGCATGGAAAATCCAAGATTAAGTAGATAGACTGCCACGGTGAACCTCCTTCTGAGTCGGCAAAACCACTTGGCGGGAAGGATAGCACGGCCATCGCGGCCCGACAATTGGCAAGCTCACTTCGAGGACAGAATTAGTGCGCCGGTGTTGTCGAACTAGAGAGAACTTGTAGATAGTAGCGGGGATCGGCGCGCAGAGCGGTAAGTTCCGGCTCGTTCTTCAGATCCGAGAGATTCTGTCCGGCCTTGACGGCTGCTGCCAGAACGTCAAGCGCACGGGTGCGGTTACCGGCGAGCTCCCACGCAATTCCCTCGGCAAGCTGGTCTGCAGCGGAGTTATCCTTTGTGGATGCCAGAGTGCGCAGCTCAGCCACGGCACCATCCTTGTCCCCCGACTTAGCCAGATACATGGCGAAGTTGGCGCGCAAGTCCGTCTGGTTCGGCGACTTAGTCAACATCTCGCGCATCATCTGCAGGGCCCGTGCATAGGCTTGTTTGCTCTTAACTGCACCGCCGGGCAACTGTCGGTAGGCATCGCCGAGGTTCGCCCAATTTGCATAGCTATTGGCACTAAGGCTCACAGCCTTATCATAGGCCGCTGCCGCGTCCGCATAGCGTCCTTGATAGAAGCGGATGGTACCCAAGTTGCTATAGGTATCAGCATCGGGCTGAATGGTGAGGGCTTTCTGTAAGGCATCCGCAGCATCATCATCACGCTCCAGCACGTGATACACGCCGCTCAGGCTCTGCAAAGCAAAAACGTTATCCGGATCAAGCGCCAGCGCCTTTTCCCAAGCCGCAGCCGCATCGTTGTAGCGCGACACATTGTAGGCATTGAGTCCCAGTTCCATAAAAACGGGCCAGTAATCGGGATGATCGGCAGCAATCCGCTTAAGCTCCTCGCCCGCCTCGGCAGTTTTCCCCTGATCATTGTGCAGGGCGGCAAGGTAGAAGCGCGGCACTACATTCTTCGGGTCTAAAGAGGCGGCGCGCTGGAACTCCTTCTCCGCCTCAGCAGGCTGCTTGGAGTCCATGTTCACCAAACCCATCGAAACATGCCCTGCGGCCAGATCAGAATCAATCTCGACGGCGCGGGCGGAATACTGCCGGGCCAGCTTCATCCATTGCGCATCTGGGTTGGCGTGGTTTTTGTGAAAGTACGCCTCGCCCAACATCGCATAGCTGGCCGCTGAGTTAGGATCCAGTTGCACCGCGCGTTCCAACATGGTGGCGGCCTTTCCCAGATTGCCTGCCAGATAGTAGCGACCGATGAGCGCAGCCGCTGCCCTGCGCAGCGCGATCGGTTCGTCCGGCACAGTCGAGCTAGCCGCTTGATTCGCCCCTGATCGCATACGCACATAGCTCCACACGCCGAGGCCAGCGGCCAACAGCAGCGCGGCAGCCAACCCCAGTACCAGCGCCGGACGCGAGCCTAACTGAGTGGCGGGCACAGCGGCATTCGCCGCACTCACCTCCCGCGGACGCGGCGTCAAGCCGGTAGCTTTCCCTGCGGAAAATCGTCGCAACGCTGCCGCTACTTCGCCCATGGTTTGAATGCGGTGTGCAGGCTCTTTCTCGAGCATCAGCGAAATTAGAGTCAGCAAGGGCAGGGGCACGTCGTGGCGCAGTGTGTTCAAGTCCTTGGGCGGCACAAAGTGCAGGTTGTGCAGCATGGAGACTAGCGTCGGTCCCTCAAAGGGCAAGCGCTGGCTCAGTAGCTCAAACAGTACGATGCCAAGCGAAAAAATGTCGGAGCGGCCATCCACCTTTTCGCCCCGAGCCTGCTCGGGCGACATATAAGACATGGTTCCGGTCACGATGCCGGGCGAAGTCAGGAACGAAGCCACCTGCGTCTGGTCGGGATCCTCGGGTTCGGACTGGCTTTCATCGAACTTGGCCAGACCGAAGTCGAGCACTTTTACCACGCCTTCGCCAGTAACCATGATGTTGGCGGGCTTCAAGTCGCGATGAATCACTCCTGCCTGGTGGGCCTTGGCCAGTGCGTCGGCAATCTGTATGCCATAACGCACGGTTTCGTCCACCGTCAGCGGGCGTACGCGCAGCAACTTATTGAGTGGCGTGCCGCGAACGTACTCCATGACGATGAAGTCCGCGCCATCGTGCTCGGAAATCTCGTAGATGGTGACGATATTGGGATGATTGAGCGCCGATGCCGCAATCGCTTCCCGATGAAAGCGCAATCGTGAGGCCGGCCGCAGGGAGCGCTCAGCCGTGAGCATTTTGATGGCGACATCGCGCTGCAAGCGCGAATCACGGGCGCAATAGACAACACCCATGCCGCCCACGCCCAACTCCGAGGTGATGGAGTAGTGGGAAATTTCCCGACCGATCAAGGAAGGCGCGCCGCTCATCTCCGCGATTTTACACGGGAAGGGGGAAGCAGTGCGTGGTCACCGAGGTGGATCACGCAGTCCTGACCGCAACACCCTCGCCAACCGCTTACCGCCGGGCTCGCATCTCGGCCGCTATTGCATCCAACTCTGCGCCAAGATGCTGTTGCATCGCCGGGAAGACAATCTCTTCTTCGAGGTTCAGGTGAACCTGCCAAAGTTGCTCTAGCTGCAAGGTCTGCTGCAGCAGACGCGGGGCCAAGCCGCCGATGGTAGCGGGGTTGCGCTTTACCTCCTGCCACAGCGGGAGCAGCGCCGCGAGTACGTCGTCGAGTTCGGCGTGTTGCTGCAACATCGCGTCATTCGCGGCGAGTGCGGTGGCATCCGCGGCGCTTGCCCGTAGCCGCGGATAGAGCGTCTCATTCTCATCAGCCTCATGCAACGGCAGGGCTGCCGAGTAGTAGCGGAGCACAGCCTCAGCCGCTTCGGCAAGCTCGGCAGGCGGCGCGTCTGGCATCCGCGCGATACGCAAAGCAACCTGCGTAAAGTGGCGGATGCGCTGGTGGCAGCCGACGAGCATCGTCAAGGCGTCTTCCTCTGGCGCTGCGGCCGTGCGGGATTGAATCTGGGTCAGCATATCGTTATGGCCTTCCTAGCACCTCCAGCAGCGCGGCAACCTCGGCTGTAATGCCTGTCTTCAGCGTCGGCTTGTAATCTGGCGCCCACAGTGACGAGTGCAGGCTGGGCAGGGGGTCGCCGCTCTTCTTGGCGGCGGCATATTTTTCGGCATTCACGCCTCCAACCCAGAAAATGAGTGAGGGGATGCCGCTGCTGCTGCCGTATTCGCCGAAGTCTTCTGCGACCATCACTGGGGGCTGCTCAACGACGTTGGCCGTGCCTAGCGCTGCGTTCAGTGCGCCGACGATGCGCTGCGTCAGCTTGGGGTCGTTGTAAACGGCGCTAGTGCTGTCGGCAAACTCCACCAGCGGCGCCTTGCTCGCGCCTGCAGCAAGGGATTCGGCCTCCGCAATGCGTTTGATCGAAGCCAGCAGATGTGCGCGAACCTCTGGTTTATAAGAGCGCACCGTAAGGCCCATGTTGACTTCGTCTGGAATAATGTTGTTCTTGGCGCCACCATGAATAGTGCCTACGGTGACCACAGCAGGATCCAGAGGATTGTTCTCGCGCGAGACAATCGTCTGCCAGGCCATCACGGTGCGGGCAGCGATAACGATGGGGTCAACCGTGGTTTGCGGGGAGGAACCGTGGCCGCCGCGTCCGAAGATGGTCACGTTCACGGTGTCAGAATTGGCTAACGCAAAGCCGGACGTAAAACCCACGGTTCCTGCAGGCTGGTTGGCGGAGTCGTGGACGCCGAGGATGTATTCCGGACGCGGAAATTTGGTGAGCAGACCAGCGGCAAGCATGTTTTTTGCACCGCCGATTACCTCCTCGGCGGGTTGGCCAATGAAAACCAGAGTCCCCTTCCACGCAGCTTTATTCTTCGCCATCAGCGCCATGGTGCCCATGGCGAGTGCCATGTGCACGTCGTGGCCACAAGCATGCATCACTGGCACGTCCATGCCGTGGTCATCTTTTACGCGGACCTTGCTGGCATAGCTCACGCCGGTGCGCTCATCTACTGGCAGCGCATCCATGTCCGAGCGGAACATGATGACTGGGCCGTCGCCATTCTTCAGCACGGCCACCACCCCGTTGCCCCCAAAGTTCTCTGTCACGTCATACCCAAAACCGCGCAGAAGTTTAGCCAGCTTAGCCGCAGTCTGCACCTCGTGCAGCGAGAGTTCAGGGTGCTCATGCAAATCTAAGTAAAGCGCCTCGGCCATGGGGTAGACGGCTTCCACTTGTTCAGAGGAAGGCGCACGCCACGGTTCGGCGGCAAAAACAGAGGTGGTGGCGACGCATAACGCGAAGATCGCAACTGAGAGGCGTAACATGAGGAGTCCTTTGCTGGGTTGGAATGGTGCGACAGTGTCGTTAATGCTTGTTAGTTTACTCCCTGCCACTAATCTTGTTCCGGCAAAGTGCACCAGATGCGGATGGGCACTTGGATGGCGGCTTCGGCTGGTGCTGCAAAAGTGTGCTCTTTCCGGTAACCTTTTCCTTGGGAGCTGCCTCTAACACACTATGAAACATCCCTTATTTTCAGCGATTGTGATTTCATCAGCGGTCGGCGCGATAGTTTTGATGGCCGGAATGCGGCTGCAACCCGTATCCGCCGCCAGCTCGCCAACCCCGGTGGTGGTGGAACTGTTCACCTCCGAGGGTTGCTCCAGTTGCCCGCCAGCCGATGCCCTGCTCATGGAACTCGACAAGCAGAACATCGCGGGCGTGGAAGTAATTGCCCTTGGCCAGCATGTGGATTACTGGGATCGGCTGGGCTGGCGCGACCGCTTCTCGTCGCGGCAGTTCACCGACCGGCAGCGCGATTACAGCGAATACTTCCGGCTGGATAGCTCCTATACCCCGCAAATGGTGGTGGACGGGCAGCGTGAGTTCAACGGCAGCAGTCGGTCAGATGCCATGTCCGCGATTCAGAAGTCGGCCAAGGCGGCCAAACCTGCCATGGTGAAATTGGAAGCCAGCGGTGCCGACGCGGTCACCGTGGATGTCCACGAGAATGCGCCCTCGGGTAAACAGGCGGTTTATCTCGCCATCACCGAAAGTGGCATTGAGTCGAACGTGGGCTCGGGTGAAAACTCTGGACGCCACCTGCGGCATACCGCCGTGGTGCGGAGCCTGAAAAAACTGGGCAATCTGCGCGATGGTTCCTTTACCAGCACTGAAAAGCTTGCGCTCAACAAAGATTGGAACCGATCGCAGTCTAGGGCGGTAGTTTTTGTGCAAAATGAAGATCGCGGCCAGATCACGGGCGCGGCGTCACTCGCACTGGGCAAGAACTAGAGGCGGAGCGGGTAGAGGTACCGTAAGCAGCGGGGCGGGAACAGCCGGGCACTAACGGCGGACGCTCGTGCGGGCCCTAGGGGCCCGCCTGTTCCCGTAGTTGTGCGACGATCGCCGCCACCTCAGCACGATCGGTAATCTCTACGACATCTTCGGAAGGCGACTGTGGCGCGCCAAAGCGCAGCGCCGGATTGTGGGCGCAAGAGGAATCCGCGTAACGGCGTAGGGCCGCCAAATGGATTTGATCTACACCGGTCTGCCGGATGACTTCGGCGAGGTTGCTGCGGTCAATTCCGCCGCCGGGCAGCACCTGAATGCGTCCTGATGCCCGTTCCCAAACTTGCCGAATCAGCGCGGCGCCGCGGAGCGAATCCTCCTGCTGGCCGCTGGTAAGGACGCGGGTTACCCCCAACTCAATTAACTGGTCCAGCGCAGCGAGCGGAGCAGGTGTTACGTCGAAAGCGCGATGGAAGACGGTGGTACGACCCCGCGCCAGCTTTACCAGTTCCCTGCTGCGCTCGACGTCCACAGCGCCATCTTCTTGCAGTATGCCGAAGACGATGCCCTCGGCACCATGCGCGAGCGCGGCTTCGGCGTCACGCCGCATCACGGCAAACTCGGCGGCGGAGTAGCAGAAACCGCCCGACCGGGGCCGCAACATAACTACAAACGGGACCGTAAGCCTGGCTTCAGCTTCCAGAATGGTGCCAAAAGAAGGTGTCAAGCCACCCAGATAGAGTGCCGAGCACAGTTCTACGCGGTCGGCACCGCCCTGCTCTGCCTCGACCGCATCGGCCACCGAACCGCAACAGATTTCGAGCAATACTCTGCGTTCGCCCAATTTTGTAACTCCCATAAAAAAAGGCACCTGCGCCCCACTGGTGTGAGACGAAGGTGCCTGAATTCATCGCCGCAAGTCAACTCGCGCTGCGAATTGCCGAAGCTATTTGGCAGGCATGGCGTCTTTTTTCGCCAGCGACCGCACGTAGTTTACGATGTGCCAAATATCATCCGGCTTGCCACGATTGCCTTCCGCAGGCATTAAGCCCTTGCCAACTCGGATAATGTACGCCAGTTCACCGTCGGTGAACTTCTTGAGAGAATCCGGGTCAGTAAAGTCGTGCTTGCTGTCAATCGGTACGTCGCCTTTGCCATCGCCGCTTTTGCCGTGGCAGGCAGAACAATCGTAGCCAAATATCGTCTTGCCACGTTCAATGGATTCGGGCGTGGGCTTAACCGGATTGGCCTTACTAGCCTCATCGGCCGGAATTTTGTACTCCGGTGCAGGAGCCGCAGGAGGCGGCGTCTGTTGCGCACGGCCCTGAGCACCAGCCGCCAGCAGGAACCCCAATGTTATGGTTGCGATAAGAAAAACTGAGCGTTTCGACACAATAGCCTCCACGAAAAGATCTGAGCAATCCCGCAGCTGCAACCGCTAGCATCACCTGATGCTAGCTGGCAGCGACCCGCATCTGAACTACGTATCTAAATCTGAACTACACAACCAGTGTAGGGAGGCGATTGCGTGGCTGTCCGTGCGCTGCGTCACTGGAAAACAAAACAGTTATAGGGGTTGGAGTACCGATCCCGCCTGCCCGAAAGCGCACCCAAAACACACATCGGTCAGCGTACTGCCGGGTGCCGTCGGTCCTTACGCTGGTCAATTCCCATCGGTACTGGTAAAGCCAGACCGCAACAACATCGCACCCCGCATTGGCATCACGTGGAAAGCCAAACCTAAGACTGTCGTCCGAGCAGGCTATGGCATCAACTACAACGGTGGTGCCTACCAGAGCATCGTGCAGCAGCTTGCACTTCAACCACCATTTTCCACGACCCAGGCCAATATCCCAGCATGAGAAGTTTGACTCGGACCCCCGAGCGGGTGATGGCGATCATCTTGGACTTTGTGGCTGACGCCGACGGTACCAGAAATTGCCTTGCTTGTGGGGTGCCCCGCAGTGAAGAAAGTTCTTGCGCGCGGGCGTTCTTGGGATAGACTTTTTGCGTTGGACTCTAATGATTGAAAATAGCTCGTGCTCGTCCCTCCCCGACGAGGCTTTGGTGAGACTGTGCGCCACCACGGATGATCCGCTGGCGTGGCGCGAGTTCCTGCGCCGTTTTACTCCGGTCATCTCCCGCCAAGTGGTCCGCTCCGGTTATGGGTGCCTAGTGGTGGAAAACGTGGAGGATTTGGTTCAGCAGGTGCTTGTCCGCCTCTGCTCCCGCGACCGCCGCGCGTTACGCGATTTTGATTTCCGCTATCCCGGCGGCATCTACGGCTACTTCAAGAAAGTCGCAACCACCGTGGTCAGGGACCACCACAAACGGGAAGCCGCAGATAAACGTCCCAACAAGGACGGTGCCCAGTCGCTGGAGGACTTTGATGTCCCTGACAGCGCCGACCGCCGGGGCCATGCCGGCCACACCCACCGCCAGACGCTGCTACGGGAGCTGGAACCCTTCGTGCTGGATTGCGCCGGGAGCCGCAACCGCGAGCGCAATGTAACCATCTTCTGGCTACGCCACAATCAGGGCATGACAATGGCTGAGATCGCTACCCTGCACCGATTAGGGCTGAATGAAAAGGGAGTGGGGGCTCTGGTAGAGCGCATGGTGCGCTGTGTGCGCGAGAAGCTGGCGGGCGGCCGCGCTATGGCGGGGGTGTCCGGGTAATGCAGCATTTTTGCCGGGGTTGTCGTTCTCAGAAGGGAGGACAGTCGTGAGGTCGCACCTTATACGTGACGAAATTGAGCTTCTGTTCTTTTCGGGCTTCGCTGTAGCTTCGCCAATTCCAGAGATGGAGTTGGCTGAGGCGCGGCGGCATTGGGAGGGCTGTCCGGACTGCCAGGAAGTGGTACGGCGGCATGAGGCATCAGCATCCCAACTGGCGCAACTGGCGCAGCCTGCGCTGCCGTCCGGAGAAGCTGGCCCGCACTGCCCGCCCGAGCCGGTTTGGGCCGGAGTAGTTGCGGGAACCGCCTCTAGGTCGGAGGAGGAAGCGTGGATGCTGCACGCGGCACAATGCAGCCATTGCGGGCCAAGACTGCGCGAAGCGGTTCGCAGCGCTGCCGACACGCTCACGCCGGATGAGGAGGCACTGGTCTTGCAGCTACGAACGTCACAACCCGACTGGCAAGCCGACTTCGCCCGCACCCTCGCAGCCACGCCGCACGCCAGTGAGCGTCCGGGCTGGAAGAATTGGCTCTCGGTACCTCGGCTGACCTTGGCCGGGAGCCTAGCTGCTGCACTCGCGGTCGGCGGTTGGTTCGCCTTCCGCCAATGGCAAACGAATGACGTGGACCACCTGCTCGCCCAAGCCGCCGTAGAACGGCGCGTCACCGAAGGGCGCCTGCAAGGAGCAGACTTTGCCGAAATGAGACAGGATCGCGGCGGCGCTGTGCCGACACCCCAGTCCCTTCTGGAGGCAGAAGCCCGAATCGGCCGGGAGTTGCTGCAACACCCTGACGATCCACACTGGCTGCAGGCCAGAGCTCAAGCGGCAATGCTCGAAGGCAAGTGGGACGAGTCCTTGCACGATTTGCAGGAGGCTTTGGCATCTCAGCCCGACTCCCTCGAGCTGTTACGCGATCTTGGGACGGCTTACTATCAACGCGGACTGACAACGAAGAACAGTGCAGATATCGCCCAGTCCATGGATCTATTCGGAAAGGTGCTGGGCAAGTCCCCGGACGATCCAATCGCCCTCTTTAATCGAGCGATCGCCGCTGAAGAACTACGGGAATACCAGCAAGAAATTGACGACCTCGAACACTACCTTCGCCTCGATAGCAGCAGCGGATGGGCGAAGGAGGCCCGCGCCCGTCTCGCGAGAATCAAGAACAGGGTCAAAGAGAAGCAAGAAGGTCTGGTTCGTCCACTGATGTCGCCGCCGACCCTCATCTCGAAGGCATCAAGCGAGGATGCTGAAAGCGAGCTGGAATCGCGGGTTGAGGCGTATGACCACGCGGCGCTTTCCAACTGGCTTCCTGTCGCATATCCGGTTGTGACGGTTGCTGCACCATCTGACGGATCACAAGGGAGCGTCCGGCAGGCGCTGAAGCTGCTTGCGTCGGTCGGGGAGGTGCGTCACGGAGATCGGTGGCTGGGCGATCTGCTTGAGCATTCCCGTGACAAGCGATTCCCGCAGGCCGTGACAGCACTGGCGGAAGCAGTTCGAGCCGATGATCACGGTGACTATGCGGCAGGCCGGGCGCATGCGCGTGCGGCGGCGTCTTGGTTCGCTACCGACGGTAATCTTGCGGGAAAGCTACGGTCGTCCGAAGAAATGATTTACGCGGAGGGTCTTCTGTGGCAAAACTGTGAGTCCCCGGCTGCTGCCTTGGACCTCGAGCTCGCCGACTCTGGGTATGCTTGGCTGGTGGCGCAAACCAAACTCGAGCTTTACAACTGCTCTGGTGTGAATGGACGCGACGGCCGAATGAAGGGTCTTCTCGATGCTGCCCGCAAGCAAGCCGAGTCGCACGGATACCCGTCATTGGGCCTAAGGGCACTCTACTTCCAGGCTGAGGAACTAGCAGATTCGGGAGACAGCACGACAGGCGTCGAGCTGGCCGAGGAGGGGCTCGCGACCTTCTGGAATAGCCAAGTGGACTTGATGCAGGGTTATAACTTGTACTCTTCCCTGGACACTGCGGCAGAGACCATGCAGCTCCGCCACTTCCAATTGGCGGTGTGGCGCGATGCCACCGCTTTGATTGACATGCATCCAGATATTTTGCTGCGGGCGATGGCGCATTCCTGGTATTGCAAGGCGGCCTATTCGGCTCATGACGAAGTCACCGCCCGGAGAGAACTGGATGCTGCCTCGGCCCTGTTCGCGTCCGCGCCCAAAAGTCAGTCCACGGTCCGTGATTGGGTGGATGCCGAAATCTGGCTGGCTCGGCAGGAGGCGCAGGAGGGTGACTACGAACGCGCCAGCGCCCGTCTGAAGCAGGTTTGGCCAGATCTTAAGCGAGAGAATGGATACGAACCGCAAATGAACTACTACTCCACCCTTGCCCGAGTAGGCGCAAGCCAGGTGGACTCAGTGAGCGCGGAGAATGCAGTGCGGGCTGCTGTCTTTTTGGCGGAGTGGAAGTTGCGCACAATCAACACGCCGAAAGCCCGCCAGCTTTGGGCCGAGCAGTCCGCCGGTGCTTACCTCGCTGCTGTCCAGCGGAGACTGGCACAGGGAGACACACAAGGCGCTCTGGAACTTTGGGAATGGTTTCGCGGCGCTGCATTCCGTGCCGGTGAGCGCGGGCGCCCCAGCGCAGACGCTGTGCCGGATGTTCGGCGGGCTCCCGCCTTGCCGCTGCTCACAGAAATCAGCGAAGCGGCACATCCCATGGACCACGAGACTGTCCTTAGCTACGCCACGCTGCCGGATGGAGTAGTGGTGTGGGAATTTGATGACCGTGGTGTGAACTTCCGGCGGATTCAGGAACCGGTAAACAGCGTCCGCGACAAGGCCCTAGCGTTTCACCGGCTGTGCGAAACGCGCAGCTCGTCGCTGGTGGCTGTGCAAACCGCCGCCAAGGCGCTCTATCGTGCGCTCATCGCGCCAGTGGAGGATCGCTTGGATTCCGCCCGGACGCTTGTGGTGGAGCAGGACGAAACCACCGCTCCGATTCCTTTCGAGGCGCTAATGGATGCCCAGGGGCGGTACCTAGCCCAGCGGATTGTGGTGCGGGAAAGTCCCGGCGTCTACTTTGCCCGCCATGCGCGGCCATCGCGGGCGATCACCGAGGCTAGCCCTGCTCTGGTGGTAAGTGTGCACGCTCCGGCCGAGAAAGGCGTGATGCCCTTGGCGGACGCCGCGGCGGAAGCTGACTCGGTGGCCGCGCATTTCTCGGGGTCACGCCGTCTGGAGGACGCCCAGGCGACTCTCGCCGCCGTCCGCAGCCAGATGCATGGGCAGCAGGTCTTCCACTTTGCCGGGCACGCGGTGGCTTCCCCGAAGCGCACGGGGCTGCTGCTGGGCGAAAGCGAACCCTCGCGCGGTCGGGCTAAGTTGCTCGATGCGTCCAGCCTGCGCGCTGCTGACTTCGCCGACTTGCAATTGGCGGTGCTTTCCGCGTGCGACACACAGCCGCTGCCCACCACCGAACTGGCGGGCACGGAGAGCCTGACCGACACATTCCTGCGCGGCGGCGTGCCCAATGTAGTGGCCAGCCGCTGGCAGGTGGATTCCACACAGACCGCAGAACTCATGCGGCAGTTTTACCAGCAGCTCGCCGGGGGCCAACGCCCGGCGGCGGCGCTGCACTCCGCCCAAGTGGCAATGGCGGCGCGGCCCCAGGCCGCGCATCCCTTCTATTGGGCGGCTTTCGCCGTTCAAGGGGTGAATTGACTGAAGGTTTCAAATACCGAACTACCAAGGAGACTCACCGTGAAAGGTAAAGCTGGTCGTCTTTCTGTCTGCCTGGCTCTCGCCGCGCTGCTCACACTCGTTGCCCAAACCGCATCCGCGCAGGCGCCAGTAGAACTCGGCGTTCGTTTCACAGGCCCTTGGGCGTTCGTTCACGCCAAACGCGCAATTCTCGCCATTGCGCCCTATATGGTGGGGCATCCGCCCGTGTTCGGCGCTGGGGATGGAAAGTGGCTCGCCAGCCCTGGGTATTACTGCTTTGAGATCGGTTCTTCAAAAACCTGCTCGACTTATTACTCGGCCCAGGCGCCCATCCCAACCCCGCCAGACAATATGGCGGATATGGTTCAATTGACGATCTCAAAATCTCAGTGGATGACCCTCACGGGTAATCAGCCAGTGAACGGTTCGTTTTGGTATGCAATCAGCTTGCCAGTGCCGACCAATATGACAACCGAGGAGAGCGTGGATATGTGGGTTGCCGACAAATGGGACGCAATTCACCCGCCAAGTGACAAGAGCACGGAAGCAGACAAGCGCCCAACCCCAACCGGTCGCTTTGCGATGAACACCATATTCCACTATTGGCTCCCCCAAAGCGAACTCGCAGGGCTGAACGGAGGCGTCAACGTCTCACTTGCCCTTGCATCTGATCCGACGAAGCCGATGATGTGTGACGAGGCCTTTGGTATGGTTTCGTTCCAAATGAATGAGCCATTGGATAACACAAAGTACGGCGAGGGCATGGAAGGGGGTTTAGGGCCATTCCACTGCGACAGGCACGCCAAACTCGCGTTTAGCATGCTCGACAGTCTGCTCCAGCCGAAGTTAGGTGATCCCGCGACTAAGTTCATAGATATCGCCCACAGTAAGGATCAGGAGTGTCGGCCGTGCGACCCTCAGAACCCTAGTGGCGTAAGCTGCCCGCCAATACCGATGTCGTTTACTCTTCGATCAAACCAGGCTCTGCTGGACGGGCTGAATAGCGTATGGCACGGCGGCGGGACGGTGCATTGCGGCAAAAGCAAGCCTGAGGCCAGCGGGACACTGGCGCTCGATACCTTACTGATACAAGCTGGCGGTCTGATCCCCTGCGACGCATCCCTTCTGGACCCAACCGCAGAATCCAAGTTCCTTGATGATTTACAAAAAATATATCAAGCATTGCCTCTAAATAATAAAAAACCCATTGCCACATTCTACGATGTGGTCGTCATGTTCAGCCCGACCAGCGGCAAGGCTTGCCGCGGATCGCAGATTAATGTAAGCATGCAATAGCCGTGTTCATTTCCTTGGAGTAGACCTAAGACTGGCCGGGTGGCGATAGCCGCCCGGCCCCCCGCTCCCCCCGCCTGCCCACCGCTCAAACTTCTTTCCCGAAGTTGCAGGAATTTTCCAGCCGTCTTCGTTTTTCTGATTATGGAGCGTCCCCCACGGGCTTTCGCCCTTCCGGGAATCGAGCCGTTGTGCGCAAGCCTCCCGTCGCTCCCCAAGGAGAATGAACATGAAAGCTCAACTCACCCTCGCTCTGTGTGTCTTCGTCCTCTTGCTGGGCACGATGTCCGCCCAGACCAGCCGCAAGCCTTCAGCGAAGCATGCGGCATCAGCCAGCCCCACCGCGACCGGGACCACCGACAAGACAGACAAGACCGACAAGACCGATAAGACCGATAAGACAGACAAAAAGCCGTCGCAAGCCATCAACGGCAAGATTGTGGATGCCGTCACTAACGCATATGCCGCCCCGGACGACCACCTGCTGTGCGAATTTACCCTGCCGCAGTTGCTCGAACTGCAACCAATACGAGGCGTCGCGTACCTCACCGAGGCGGATGATAGCCGGATCAAGACCGAGGTAATCCGCAGCATCAATTCCCCCGAAAACAGCGATGGCATGAGCTCGGATCAGATTCAACTGTTCATAGATGCTATCCAGAAGCTGGATCTTGCCGGGCGGACCCCGGGACAGGGTCTCGCGGCCATCATGCAGACGCTGTACCGCGCTCAGTTGGACGCTACCAAAGAGGTGGCGAAGAAAAAGGTGGATTCGATTCCCGGGTTGGCGGCTGAGAACAGCAGCTACAAGGCGGAGATCGACTCGGCAAAGACGCGGCAGGTGGTTCAGGCGATCATGGGCGAGGCCGCCCAAAAGAGTCGTGATAACAAAGCTGGGTTAGGAGAAACTGCGGCTGCCTCGGCAGAAGCCGCAGCTGCGTCAGCGGAATCCGCGGTAAGCAACACCATCTCTCAGGCCACAAGTCTGTCGAGCGCCGTCTCCAAGTCGGCCCGCGGGGCCGTCAGTGCACTGGTGAAGCCGCTCGACGTGGGCTGCTCATTCCAGATTCTGACCTGGCAGGACACCCGGCTCACCTTTGGCCGCAGCGTGGCGGATCACTTTATCGCCGTGCAATTCACGGTGCGCAACGTGAACGACAAGGAGGAATTCATCGTCCACGACGCTCAGGTGCAGGTGAATCACGACATCAACAAGTCGCTTGGCCGTTACTTTGCTGGCGTGGATAAGGTGCACATTGAAGCCTTCAACAACGCCGGCGAAGCTCTGACCAAGCGGGGAATCGCAACAAACATTCTGTCGGCGGCGGGAGCGATGCTCAGTACGCTCCAACCGATTGTGGTGGTGGACAATTTCAGCAACGCGGTGGCCGCGTTCAACGGAGGCGCTCTGCCCGGGTTCAAGAACACGGTGCAGGACCACCAGAAAGACCAACTGCTCGCCATTGCCAACAACGGATTCTCCGCCACCAGCACCTTCAAGACCGTGGTAAGCAAGTCGGGCTCCGCCACGTTCTACACCTGGATTCCGGTGGAGCAGCTTCTGGAAGGATGGTGGGTTCAGGACTGCGCCCGGAAGTTGATACTCCCAGGTGCTCCGCGGCAGGGGCAGACCGTTGGTCTCGATATCGCCCGCGCTCAGCAAGTCTGCAACGACCTCACGCCGGAAACTCTAACCAAGGTCGAGTACCGGCAGTGGTCGCCAACCGCGCAACAGATCTTTCGCGATCTCACACACGGTGTGATTGCGGGCATCCACGTGCGGGAAGACTCCAAGAATCAGATCTCCATGACCGACCTCAAGTGCCCGGTTACGCCGACGGGCGAGATTGACTTCACCCACGCGGTCAACGGGGCCATCAGTTGCGATGCCGCGGGCCAGAACCTAGACAAGGTGAAGAGCGTGCAGTTCATCAATGCCGACAACGATGTTGACCCCGCGGTGGGCACGGGCACGGTGAGCGTCCATGGCGACAATACTGCCGCCACCGTCGAGTTCATGGTGGCGCAGCTCTCTGGCTTGACCGGAACCGCGTATAACGTGTTCGCGATAGCCACGGACGGAACTCAAACCGCAACCGGGCTCAAGGTGCACCTCGGCTCCGGCGCGAGCTTGAACAGTCCGCAGAACCTGACGCTCGACTTGGCCAGCCCTGACAAGGTGGTGTTGGCGGGGCGCAACCTCAACACCTTGGACAAGGTCTGCTTGGTGCTTGATAAGGCTAGCGACACGGTGAGCGTGACCAAGGACTCTGCGACGCAAGCTTCGCTGGCAGAGGCGGATTTGGTTACCGCCAAGCTGACGGTGGGCAAGTGGGGAGTTTATGCCGGCGCGTGCCCGACGACGGCGACAGATAGCAAGGTGGTGATCGAAGTAACCACGTCGGCTCCGGTGATCAAGAGCCTTTCCGAAGCTAACGCCAAAGTGGGCGATTCTATAAAGATTCAAGGCATCAATTTGGCTGTGGTGACGAAGGTGACCTTCGGAGGGCAGGCGTCGGCAAGTCCAACGGCTGTGACCTCAACTGAGGTGGACGTGGAGGTGCCGACCGGTGCGAACAACGGTGCTCTGACGGTCTCGGGATCAGGCGGAACTTCGGCACCGTCGGCCAAGGAATTGACGGTGACGCAGGCTGCTGCAACACCAAAGAAGCCCAAGACTCGGAAGGATAAGCATTAGGCCCTCGCCCTCGACGGATGTGAGGTCTACCGAACTGGGCAGAGGCTCCGGATATTTTCCGGAGCCTCTGCGTGTTGGGGCAACAGCCACCAGAACGGAGAAACTGGCCCACGGGAGAGGCCTGTAACAGCTCAATTGTAGTGCGGCGCGCCTAGCGCGAAAGCGCCCGCAGTTTTGTTGGCCAATTTGTAGGTTGACTCCCATGCAAAAATCCGCCCGTCACTCGTTTGTATGCGCTTGTTAAGTAAACTTGGTGGAGCTAGTCGGGATCGAACCGACGGCCTCGTCGTTGCGAACGACGCGCTCTCCCAGCTGAGCTATAGCCCCACTTGCGCGTCCGTGGCCCGGGAGGGCCGACGCGGTGTTTCCGGGTCAACACTTCTATTTTAGCAATCCCGTGGCCTTCGCGCCACTCTCGCCGTGTCGCTGGCTGTGAATCTTGGCGTCCCCTACTATAATCAAAGCAGTGATGGAACATTCCAGTACAGTTCGGCAAGTTGCCAACGCAGATTTCCCCACCCGCTGGGGGCAGTTCCGCATTCTGGGCTTTGAAGGCGAAGGCAAGCCCTCGCCCGGAATGTTCTCCGATGCGCGCAAAGAGGCCGCCGTAGCGCTGGTGATGGGTGACGTCCACACCACGCCGCCGCTGGTGCGCATCCACTCGCAATGCCTCACGGGCGATGTGTTCGGCTCATTGCGCTGCGATTGCCGCGCCCAACTTGAAATGGCAATGGAGATGATCGAGGCCGAAGGCGCGGGCATTTTGCTGTATGAGCAGCAGGAGGGACGCGGCATCGGCCTGATGGCCAAGCTGCAGGCTTACGAATTGCAGGATCAAGGCCGCGACACCGTCGAAGCCAACGAAGATCTAGGGTTTGAAGCGGATCAGCGCGATTTCTCGTTGCCAGCGCAGATTCTTAAGCACTTGGGCGTAGGCAGGGTTCGGCTGCTGTCGAATAACCCCGACAAAGTTGCCGCTCTGGCGAGTGCAGGTATTTCAGTGGTGGAACGGGTGCCCTGCGAAGTTGAGGCCAGTGAACACACCGAAACCTATTTGAAGACCAAAAAACTGAAGATGGGCCACCTGCTGACGTCGCTATAGCGGACGTCGCAGGAACCGGCCGTGCTGACTGAGGCCGGGGTTTCAAGCACAGCCGTCCCGCCACTTAATTCAATTCGCTGCGATCATTTGCGGCGCGGCAATCGCTTTGGTTTTGCCTTTGCCTTTGATTCCCCCGCTTCCCTCAATGCAGCGATCAACCCTATGGGATGCCCCACCGGCAGAGTTTCAGTTGCGGCGCGAGCTAACGCAAGATAGCTCTCACGCTCCAGCGGCAACTCGTCCAGCACCTGTAAGTGGCGGCGCACCGTTGCCACATCGCCGCGCACCAGCGGGCCACTAAAGCCCCGCGCCGCGCCGAGTTCGCTATAGTTGGCAATGGTCTGGCGCAAAATAGGCGTAAGAATCCGGCGGGCCGCCGGCCCCGGTGCGACACCCGCCAACTCGCCCACCCGTTCGGCCGATGCCAGCAGGCAAGTCAGCAGCGGACACGCAAACGTACAGAACGCATGGTAGGCTGGCTTTTCTTCTTTTGCGATCTGGAACGGAGCGCCACCCAGAGTTCGCACTAGTTGGCGCGCTACGCGCAGCGCGCGTGCAGTGCCTTCCGTGGCAAAGGGCACGCCTCTGAGCGGTGGCGACGATCCCTTCACAAACGTCATCAATGGATGCACTGACGCAACCGCAAGCCCCAAACGCGCCAATGGGGCAAGTTCGCCGCTAGTCAGCAGGCCTGAACTGTGGAAGACAACGAGGTTTTGGGCCATTGGGCGCGTGGCTGGTCGTGTCGCTGATTTGGCGGACTGGTTCCCGGCGCTTTGGTTGCGAATCGCCCACAGGCGCGTGGTCAATTCCTCGGCCACTGTCCCGATGCGCTCGTCCGGGACGCAAATCCATACGACGTCGGCATGCAATTTCGCCGTGGCGATAGCCGAAACCTTGGCGCCTAGCGGCTTGGCCACGGCTTGGGCACGGCGTTGGGGCTCGGCACCAGACCGGGCGACGATTTCAGTCACGGCAATTCCGGCTGCATGCAAAGCTGCGGCCAAGGTCGCGCCAAGCCGACCCGGCCCAACAATCGCCACACTGCGAATCGCTTTGGGTTGGAGACGCGTCGCGCCGTGCGTCGCGGGCAGGGGGGCCTCGCCCCCGCTTCGCTTGCTGCCTTTACCGTTGGGGAACGGCTTACTGCTCTTGGTTCTCATTGCGGGGAGCATAGCAGGCACGGGTGCCCTCCCGCTACTTTTAGTACCACAGCCTTTTGGCACTACGGCCGCGCTGCGCCAGTCCCGTATAGTGAAGAGATGGCTATCCAGAAAAATGCAATGCCCAAGTTGGCTGGTTCGTCCGCATCCGGCAGCTCAAAACCCTCAAAACGCAAGCCAGCCAAGGGCAAGATTCTGTCCTCCAAAGTGGTGTACGACGGCCCGCTATTCCGCGTGACCGCCGACGACGTACTGGAACCCAGTGGCGTCCGGGCGCGGCGCGACATTGTGCGCCACAATGGTTCTATTGTGGTAATCGCTGTAGAAGAGATTGCCGGGCAAGAGCCGCGTGTGTTGTTAGAGCATCAGTACCGCCACGCCGCTGCCGACTATATGTGGGAGCTGCCGGCCGGTCGCATTGACGCAGGGGAGGCAGAGCTTTCCGCCGCCAAGCGCGAGCTGAAGGAAGAAACCGGATACTCCGCCGCGCGCTGGAAGAAGGCGCTGATGTTCTATGCCAGCCCGGGCTTCCTGCAGGAAACCATGGCGGTCTTCCTCGCTCGCGGCCTGCGCGCCGGTGTCGCCACGCCTGAAGCAGACGAAGTCATCCGCGTGAAGTTTGTGCCACTATCGGAGTGCGTCAAGATGGCCATCAACGGCAAATTCCACGACGGAAAGACGATTGCCGGGGTGTTGTGGCTGGCTCAGGTGTTGAAGACGAACGGCTAATTCGCCGATCCCCTACGTTCAACCGCACTTTGCGGTTGACTCCCGCCAGAAGTGCTATCACAATAAATGTAACGGGTTTGCAGTTTTTGGGTCTCCGGGCGCAGCTTGCTGAGAGCGAGTTTGCTGCCGGGAATGCTTGGGAAAAATCATCGGTTGAGCGGCAGGCACAAGTGTGCCGCTCAACCTAATTTTTCGGAGGTTTCCCAAGTGAGTCGTATTCGAGGCACGGTCAAGTGGTTTAACAACGCAAAAGGTTTTGGATTCTTAGGGCACGATGGCGGCGCGGACGTCTTTGTCCACTACACTGCCATTGAGGCCGACGGCTATAAGTCGCTCGCGGAAAACGATGCGGTCGAATTCGAAATTGTACAAGGCCCCAAAGGCCCGCAAGCTGCCAACGTAACCCGCGTCGATTAGGCGGAAAACCTCCAACACAAGTCACCCTGTCGCCAGCACCAGCGCTCCGGCCACGATTCGAATCGGCCGGAGTCTGGCGGCTGCTTCCTGCCGTTCCTACTTGTCATTGGAATTGCACCAAAGCCGTTGCCCTGCGCCCGGCCACGCAGCTACATATGACGCTACACATGAAGCATCTACAATGGCTACATCGGAAGCGAAGCCTGTGAGCCGCCGCCGACTTTGACCTATGGACAACGCCAGCATTGCCCGCATCCTGAGTGAAACCGCCTCCCTGATGGAAATTGATGGCGGCGACTCGTTCCGCATTCGCAGCTATCGCAACGCAGCGGAAGCCATTGAGGCCCTGCCCCAGCAGGTTAGCGACCTTGTGGCCGACCCCAGAAAGTTGCTCGCCATCCAGGGCATTGGCAAAGGTATGGTGGCGAATCTTCAAGAACTGACACAGCAGGGCAAGCTTTCCAAGCACACGGAACTCGTCGCAAAGTACGGTGCGGGAATGCTGGAATTGTTGAAGATTCAAGGTCTGGGCCCGAAGACCATTGCGCTACTGTGGAGCGCGCATCAGGCGTGCTCGCTGGATGCCGTGGCGCAACTGGCACGCGAGGGCAAGATTCGCGAGCTGCCCCGCATGGGCGAAAAACACGAGCAGAAGATACTGAAGGCGATTGACGACTATCGCCGCATCGCCGGGCGTTTTCTGATTGACGACGCCGAGGCAACGGCCCGTCAGCTCACCGCATATCTGATGCAGCCGCCGTTTGGCGATGGAATTGAAAAGATTACGCCCGCCGGTTCGCTGCGGCGAGGTCGCGAAACCGTGGGCGACCTTGACATCCTCGTTACTGGCCCGGGATGCGTCACGCCGCCGGGTCGGCAGAAACTGATCGAGCACATACTGCAATTCCCTGCCTTGGCCGACGTACTGGCCAAGGGCGACAACAAGATCAGCTTCCGCGTGCATACCGGCCTGCAGGTAGACGTGCGCCTGCTCGCTCCAGAAAGCTTCGGCGCAGCCATGTGTTACTTTACAGGGTCGAAATCGCACAACGTAGCGCTGCGCCAGCGCGCACTGCGCATGGGTTACACGCTCAATGAATATGCGCTCGCCGAGTTGGCCGAAGATGGCACAGCAGGCAAACCTATCGCTAGCGCAACCGAAGCAGATATCTACGCGGCGCTCAAGCTACCGTACATTCCACCAGAAATGCGCGAAAACTTGGGCGAGATAGACGCCGCAGAACACGGTAAGCTGCCGGAGCTAATTACTCTGACGGATATTCGTGGCGATGTGCACATGCACACCACCGAAACCGACGGTAAGAACTCTATTGCTGAAATGGCCGACGCGGCCATCGCACGCGGCTATCAGTACATCGCCATCACCGACCACAGCAAGGCACTCGCCTTCGCGAATGGACTCGACGACAAGCGCGCCCTGGAACATATTCGTCGCATTCGCCAGGTGGACGCGCAAACCTCGGCCGAGGCTGCTTCCAGCAGGCAGTCAGGCAATAAGTCGGACAAGCCGTCGGGCATCCGAATCCTCGCGGGCATCGAAGTGGATATTCTCGCCGATGGTTCGCTCGACCTCTCCGACGAAGTGCTGGCGCAGATGGACCTTGTGATTGCCAGCGTCCACAGCCACTTTAATCAGGACCGCGCCCAGATGACTGACCGCCTGCTGCGCGCGTTGGCCAATCCGCACGTTTGCATCCTCGGGCACCCTACCGGACGCTTGCAGTTGCGCCGCGCGGCTTACCCGGTGGATATGGAGCAGTTACTACAGGCCGCCAGGCAGCACAAAGTCGCGATGGAACTGAACTCTTACCCTGACCGACTCGACCTGAATGACGTGCACCTGCGCATGGCCCGCGAGCACGGCGTTAAAATCGTAATCAACACCGACTCGCACCACACCTCACACATGGAGAAGATGAGTTACGGCATCCTGCAAGCTCGCCGCGCCTGGCTCACCAAGGACGATGTGCTGAACACGCTGCCAGCAGATAAGTTCGTCGCTGCGGTAAAGAAGGGGTGGTAAAGAAGGGGTGGTAAAGAAGAGTGGTAGTAGTAGCTTCACCCCGCTTTCTTTCGACGCTATCTACGCTGCTATGCTCGCCTTCCGCTTCTCGACGTCTTCCTTGGTTCCTCCTCAGCCCGCCCGGTCGTCGGGCGTCCAATTTGGCTTCGGCGGAATGCGCGAACGCCATAGCACAAAGGCGCTGTTAGCTCTGTTTGCGGTTCAAGAATCGCAGCCTACGGTGGCTACCTTTGTCGGAGCTATTCACGTCGTCGTACTTCAGCACGCTGACTGCGCCATCTACTTCCAGCACGGCTAAAGCTACGTCTTTGCAGTCGAGTACGTTATGCTCGCGCATGGCGCGGTTCAATTCATCAATGGTCATGTTCTCTTTTTCAAGATTTGCAGTAAGCACCTGACCATTGTGAATCAGCAGGCGGGGTTCACCTTGGATAAGCTTACGCGCTTTCCGGCTCTTGTCGCTAAGTTTAGCGACGCCAGCATTGAGAAGCAGCAGAGTAGCCGCAGCCGCTGCGCCACCACTTACCGAGGTGTCCGGCCCAGTCATAGCGTTTTGCACTGAGTTACTCAGCAAAAGCAACAGCACGAGGTCGAATGGCGTCATCTGCCCGACCTCGCGCTTGCCGGATAGCCGGAGACCGATCAGCACCAGCACATACACAATCGTGGTGCGGAGAACGATCTCCAGCAAGCCTTGTGGAGTAGAGAACACGCTTAGTTCGCCGTGACTGGTACGGGGGCATTCTTGGGCGTGCTTACATAGCCGGTAACCTTGTTCTTATCTACGGTCCACACCACTAACTCATACAGCAGGTGGTCGCGACCGGAGTAGAACTGAATCGGCTCTGCCATGTTACGATCCTTCTTCTCAATGGTCTTGTCGTCCGACGTAACGTTGAGGGTGAACTTACCCCGCTTGGCGTCTGCCTTCTTCAGTTGCAGCGAGACGGTGGAAACTACTTGCGGCGAAGCACCTTTATTCAGGGCAAACTCATAGTAGTTACGGTCGCCCTTGTGCTTCAGCACATCCAGATCATCACGAGTATGGGCAATCAGGCCGCTCTGCAATCCCAGATCACCCTTCATGCTGTCGAACTTGGTGCCCAGTTGGGCCAGGTCCGTCTTAGTCGAAGCCACATCTGTTTTGGTGGAAGCCACCTCCGTCTTGACAGATGACACTTCCCCGCTTACCGCTCCAATCTGCTTCTGAGCTTCAGCAGTTTCCTGTGCCAGCTTGGTAGCGGTAGCGCGTTGGGCGCTCTGTTCGCGCTGCAAGGTTTCGGCGCGCGCCGAAAGCTGCTTCTCGGTGATACCAAGCTGTGAGGCTACCGACTGGGTCTCGGCCTCGCCTTTGCTAATGCGGGCGGCAAGCTCCTTGGCTTCAGCCTGCGCTGCCGTCTGCAACTTCTCGGCCTTTTCGATGCGGGTACGAGCATCGGAAACATAATGGGCACCCACTGCGGTGACGACCACCAGCAGGCCGCCAAGAATCCACGTCAACAAGTTGCTGCTCTTGTTCGGTGATGCTCCATACACGTACTGAACGGGGGGATTGCTAGGTGTTTGTTCTTCGGACATGAGGCCCTCTCTTTTCTTGTGTCTTGTGTTTCGTGGTGTTGCGTCTTTGGTACCAGCGCGGGCGCTACCTCGGTATAGATAACCTTCCGTACGGAATGCTCCAGACGGCGACCCGGCCACCCCTCACAACTGCGACTACTGAAACTTGGATGCAAGAAAGTACGCCAATTGTTGTAGAAGCGGGCTACAGAAGTCAACTTTCGGGCCAAAGTATTGGTACTTTTGGGTTTAGAGTGGGAGCCAGACCGCCGGATTCGGCCAGCGATGGAGTGGAAAAGCGCCCAACTACAAGTCGAACACAACTCGAGCGCGGGCCGAAATTTGTGGCGCGAACCCGCTACACTACAGGGTGGAACCAGCAGAAATTATTGTGATTGGTGGCGGGGCCATTGGCCTGATGCTGGCCGTGGAACTGCGCTACCGTGGTGCTGACGTGCTGCTGCTAGAGCGCGGCGAGACTGGCGGCGAAGCTTCCTGGGCCGCCGGAGGCATGATCGCGCATTGTGATCCGCATCTTGACCCGCGCCTACGCGCGCTGGCTGTGGAGAGCGCTTCGCTCTACCCCGGATGGGCGGAGCGTCTGCGGGCGGAAACTGGCGTGGACATTGACTTGCGCCATCAGGGTGCGATTCTGCTCCATCCTGAGCCAACTGAATTGTCATTTGGAAGCCGCACCGTTTTTCGAGAGGAGCTTTCCCGGCTCGAACCCAACCTGCGGCCCGATGCACACGGCGAGCGCTGGGCGCATTTCGCGCCCGAGGCTTCGCTTGATCCTCGACTGCTCTTGCGCAGCTTGCGTCTGCTCGCGCTAAAGCTTGGCATTAGGATCGTCTGCGGCGTGCAGGTGCTAGAAGTGCTGCACGAGTATGGACGCGATGGACGCGATGGACGGGCGAGTGGTGTCCGCAGCGATGCCGGAAGATTCTCGGCAAAAAGTGTGGTCAACTGTGCCGGTGCATGGGCCGGGCAAATCCCCCCGCTGGCCATACCTACGCGCCCGGTGAAGGGTCACATGCTTGCGCTACCGGATGAGGGCAACCGACTGCTATGCCATGTAATTCGCTCGCCCGAGGTTTACCTGATTCCGCGCACAGGTGGTGTGGGGACAGGCCGTATCGTGATTGGAGCCACAGTGGAAGAGGCTGGCTTCGATAAGCGCGTGGAGCAGGAACTAATCGGCCAGTTACACCGGTCCGCGCTCGGGTTGTTGCCGACGTTGGCCGGGTTGCCCATTCTTGAGAGTTGGACCGGGCTCCGCCCAGCCACGCCGGATGGCTTGCCGATACTCGGCGAAACGGCCACCCCCGGATACTTCGCCGCAACCGGCCATTACAGAGACGGCATCTTGCTGGGTCCCGTGACTGCGAAGAAGTTGGCTGATCTGCTATCGAACTGCGCCTCTGATGACAGCTTGACGCAGTTTTCACCACGACGGTTCTCCTTTTAGCGAATGTCAGTCGCTGCTTGCAGCGGCCGCGGCGCGCTATACTGGCGTGTTGGCGGCCGCTTGCGTAGGCCGCGAGATTTCGCCATTCCTCGAAGGAGCATTGCATCATGGCTACCACCAAAGCATCGCCCGCAGTAGATTTTGCCCGCCAAAATCAAACCCGATTTCTTGACGAACTCAAAGCTCTACTCCGCATTCCCAGCATCAGTACGCTCGAAGATCACAAGGCGGATGTGCGCCGCGCGGCGCAATTTGTCGCTGACGAACTGAAGCGAATCGGCTTTGAAAATGTTGCGCTCATCGAAACCGATGGCCACCCGTTGGTGTATGGCGACTGGCTCCACGCCGAGGGCAAGCCCACGGCTTTGGCCTATGCGCACTATGACGTGCAGCCGCCGGATCCGCTGAATGAATGGATTTCACCGCCCTTCGAGCCGACCGTCCGCAACAACAACATTTATGCCCGCGGCGCGGTGGACGACAAAGGCCAGTTGTGGATGCAGATGAAGGCCTTTGAATCGCTCTTTAAAGGCAACGGCGGCAAGCTGCCGATTAACGTGAAGGTACTAATTGAAGGCGAAGAGGAAGTAGGCGGCGAATCTATCGCCAAATACATCCGTGAGCAGAAGGCAAAACTTGCAGCCGACTTCGCGCTGGTCAGCGACACTGAACTGTTTGCGCCGAACCTTCCGACTCTTTGTGTCGGTCTGCGCGGACTCGTCTACACCGAGATTGAGGCCGTGGGAGCCAAAACAGACTTGCACTCCGGTATGTACGGCGGTGCGGCACCCAACCCGCTGTTCGCGCTGATCGAAATCATCAGCAAACTCAAGGATGCCAAAGGCAAAGTCACCATCCCCGGCTTTTACGGCGACGTGAAAGCTCCCACCAAGGCCGAGCTGGCTGCGTGGAAGAAGCTGCCGTTTAACGAAGAAAAATATCGCAAAGCAGAAGTAGGCTCAAAAGTGCTAACTGGCGAACCCGGCTACAGCGTGCTCTATCGCACTTGGGCGCGGCCTACGCTGGAAGTCCACGGCATGCCGGGCGGCTTTACCGCTCCCGGTGCCAAGACGGTGATCCCCGGACGCGCCTCGGCCAAAGTCTCCATGCGGCTGGTACCCGATCAGGATCCCAAGAAGATCACTAAGCTCTTCACCGACCACATCAAAAAGCTCACGCCGAAGGGTGTCGAGATCAAGGTGAAGGTCCACAGTTCCGGCCCGGCCTGTGTAGTAAGCACCGACAACCCTTACATCAAGGCCTCTACGGAAGCGATGCACGATGTGTTCAAGAAAGACACGGTTTATATCCGCTCGGGCGGCTCGATTCCCATCGTTGCTGACTTCCAGAAAGTGCTGAATGTGCCGAGCGTGATGATGGGCTTCGGCCTGCCAGACGACAACCTTCATGCACCCAACGAGAAGTTCCACATCCCCAATTTCTACAAGGGCATCGAATCTATTGTGCGGATGTTTGAAAAGATCGGGCAATAGGAGTAAAGATACTGCAAAATGAGTGCAAGGCGCGGCTCCGGTCGCGCCTCCTTCTTTGAACCGCCAAGGCGCGAAGCCACTCACCGGACGCTGATTCTTAGCTTGATTTCCCGCTTGATTTCCCGCTTGATTTTCCGCTTGTTTTCCTGCTTGATTTCCCGCTTCCATCTGCTATTCTTGACAGACTCGTTCCCCGCGAGCCAGAAGCGCCTACTTCGCTATAGCGCCATTCCCGGATTTGCTGAGCACCAACAGGAGGATCATTCCGTGACCCATTCCGTGACCCATTCCGTGACCCATTCCGTGACCCGTTCCGTGACCCGTTCCGTGCCTCAAGCCATGAGTCAAGCCATGACTCATGGCATCACCCAAGCTGTGCGCCAAGCGACGCCGCTATCAACCCGCAGTATCGTGCGTTTCAGCACAGCAATCAGCCTGTGCCTGCTGCTGGGTCTAGGCAGTGCCTTCGCCGCTTCCAGCGGGACCGTCTTCCGGCTCAATGCGCCTGCTGTGGCTGGTGGTGCTTGGACTAAGACCATCCTCTACACCTTTCTCGGCGGCAATGACGGCAAGTATCCTTTTGGCGAGTTGGCCTTTGACGCGTCGGGCAACATCGTTTCCACCACTCAGTTCGGTGGCGGCACCGTCTGCGGCACAACCAATCCGGGCTGCGGCACGGTGTTCATGCTGAAGCCTCCGGCGAGCGGCAATGGGGCTTGGACCGAAAGCATCCTGTACAACTTCACCACCAATGGTGGGGCAACCGGCGCGGCACAAGACGCGGGCACAGCGATTGACTCGGCCGGCCGACTCTATAGCACCAACAAGTTTGCTGGCCAGGGGCCTTGTGTAATGGCCAGCTACCCAACGGGCTGCGGAACCGTTTTCCGCGTAGATCCACCTGCCGTGGCCGGCGCGCCGTGGACGTTTAACACCATCCACTTCTTTCTGGGATCGCCTGCCGATGGCCGCACAGCAAAGAGCAACGTGACGGTAGATGCCAACGGGAATGTGTTTGGCGTCAGCCAGAACGGCGGAACGTTTGACGTGGGCATGATCTACGAACTGGCGGCACCCAGCACGCAAGGCGGCGCTTATACCGAGAATATCCTGTACACCTTTACTGGACACGGCGACGGCGGTATGCCACGCGCAGGCGTCTTGCTGCTGAGCAACGGCAATATCATCAGCACCACGCAGAATGGCGGGGCGCACGGTTCCGGCACCGTCTTTATGCTGACCCCTCCGGTTGGCGGCACTGGCGCATGGACGGAAAGCGTGCTGTATAGTTTTGGCGCAGCAGGCGATGGTAAGTATCCCATCGGCGAGTTACTGCAAGATGCAGCGGGGAATATCTACGGCGCAACCAACTTGGGCGGAAGCGCCGCCGACGGCACGGTGTGGAAGCTTGTGCCCCCAACCAAGGCGGGCGGCAAGTGGACGGAAACAATTCTGCACAGCTTCACCGGAATGCCCGACGGCAACCAGCCGCTCTCTGGCGTAGTAGCCGATGCTGCGGGCAACCTGTATGGAACCACCAACAGCGGAGGCGCCTCGAACATGGGCTCGGCTTACCAGTTGACGCCGCCGACCGTCGCAGGCGGCGCGTGGGGCATCAATCGCCTGTGGAGTTTCACCGGGGGTGCTGACGGCAACAACCCCGGCGCAGGCGTCATTCTGGATGGCAAAGGGAACGTGTACGGGACGACTGCCAAGCCCAACGGCAGGTAGCAGTTGAGTGCATGGCTTACTAACGCACGATGCCCATCCTTGCACTACCGTTTGCAGGGCGAGGATGGGCATTCAGACTCACAGTTTGTTCGCTGATAGCTTCCGTGCGATTCTTACTCGCGCTCTAACATCCGCTTCGCTGCCTGCAAATGCTTTACTTTCTCCTCATCCACGACGGGGAAGCTCAGCTTCATCTCATCTAAAGCATCTACGATAGCCGCTACCACTACCATGCGGGTAAACCACTTGTTATCGGCCGGAACCACGAACCACGGCGCATAGGAGGTGGCAGTGTGCTGAATCATCTCTTGATACGCGGCCATGTACTCATTCCAATAACCACGCTCGGTTACATCCGCTTCGGAGAACTTCCAATTTTTCTGGGGTAACTCAAGCCGCTCCATAAACCGGCGCTTCTGCTCTTTCTTGGAAACATGCAAGAAGAACTTTCGAATCTTGAAGCCGTTGCGCGACATAAAATGCTCCATCGCGTTGATGTCTTCAAAACGATGCTTCCAGATTTTTGGCGTAATCAACGACGGCGGTATTTGCTGCTTCTTCAAGAACTGCGGATGCACCCGCACCACCAACACTTCTTCGTAATACGACCGGTTGAAGATGCCAATCTTGCCGCGCTCCGGCATATTCTTCACGGACCGCCACAAGTAATCGTGGTTCAAGTCTTCCAGACTTGGCGATTTAAATGACTGCACTTGTGCGCCTTGCGGATTCACTCCCGACATTACGTGCTTAATGGTGCCATCTTTTCCGGCTGCATCCATTGCCTGAAAGATGAGCAGCAATCCCCACTGGCTCTGGGCGTACAACTTTTCTTGCAACTTGCTGACGGCAGCCACTCCCTGCTGCAGCATCGTGACTGCTTCGGTCTTGAACTCTGATTTCAAGCCTTGGGTATCTCCGGGGTCAGAATCCTTCAGACGGAACTTCTTGCCGTCATCCACTCGAAAAGGCTGCGCGAATAGCGCGTGCTTGCTCAGTTTTTTACTCATGCGTGTTGCTCCTTTGGCTCTGCACTTCTCGGCGATTCAGTGTACGCCGTCGAGGCGGCAACTGGCGGTGGTGCCCGCAATCCCTCAGGCCGCGACCTTCGGATGGCTGCGAGCCAAGCGTAGTGCAATGGCATCATCTTCTGAGTAGCTTGGCAGGGAAGTTTGCTACAATCACGCGGCAGTCATTCGCAACCCATCGCCTGACATCACTACCCTGAAGGTGCTCATGAGAACCTTGTTTCTGATCTTTGTCACAGTACTGGGGGCAGGCCTCTGCTCTGCGCAGACCTCGCCAGAAAGCTTCTTCAGCGTGCCGGGGCCTGATGCTCCGGAACTGGCCGCCCGCGGTGCCTTTTCCGTTGGCGTGCGCACCCTCCAGGTGAAAAACCCTGACCAGGTAGACATTTTGAACTTCGACAAAGCCACGAAAAAAGCACCCGTGTATGATCGCCCACTGACGGTCGAGGTTTGGTATCCCGCCAACATACCCGCGGGGACACAGGAGCGGACGGTCTATGAAATGGGGTTTCCCCGGAATCCAGCCGGCCCCAAAGACCTCCCGAAGACCGTTTCAGTCCTTGGCAAAGCCTTGCGGGACGCCGCCCCGGCACCGCAAGCCGGAGGCAAACCTTATCCCCTGATTTTGCTGTCGCACGGCTACCCCGGCTCGCGATACTTCCTCTCGTACCTCGCAGAAAATTTAGCCTCCAAGGGTTACATCGTAGCCGCGATTGACCACACGGATTCAGTTTTCGGCGAGGAAAAGGGCTTCGAGAGCACGCTGCTGAATCGCTCCAATGATCAACTGTTTACCATCGGCGCGCTGGAAGAGATGGCAACGCATCCCAACCACTTTCTGTACGGCATTCTGGACGCCGACAACGTTGCGATCGTCGGCTACTCGATGGGCGGCTATGGCGCACTTGCGAGTGCGGGTGCTGGCTACAGCGACTCGGCCCTCGGTAACAGCTTCGTTCCCGGCGGCTACTTTGCGGACTGGCGGGCCAGCAGCCTCAAGTACCAGACGCGTCTGCGCAAAGAGGTAAAGGCCGTAGTAGCCTTCGCGCCATGGGGCTCTCAGCCCCCTTTCAATTCATGGGACAGCGCCGCTTTAGCCGGCATCCATATTCCGCTTCTGCTGGTTGCAGGCGATCAGGACGATATTTCTGACTTTGCGGGGGGCATGAAACCAGCCTTTGAAAAGATGGTGAACTCCGACCGCTGCATGTTGGTCTACGAAAATGCTCGCCACAACATTGGAGGCAATCCGCCACCTGCGGAAGCGCTGGGCAATTTCGTAACCCGCGAGTCTTTCGAGGAACCCGCCTGGCGCAAGGACCGCATCACCGCTATCAACCAGCACTTTGTAACTGCATTTTTAGACTTGATGCTGAAGGGCGACGAAAGCAAGCGCGGATACCTGCACGTAACGCCGGAGCGCTCGAATGACGGCCAGTGGCAGATACCGTTCGGTACTTCGGTGGGTGCGAAGTTCAGCGACGGCAAGGATTACTGGAAGGGCTTCCAGCGGCGCTACGCCGTCGGTTTGGAAATGCATTGCGTAGCGCCAGAGAAGTGAGTATTGCGAGCGCAGAGATGGGTGCCGGGGCTTAGACGCCCGCCTCGGCCCCCGCCGCACCCTAATACGCCATCAGCTTCACCTTCACCCACTTGCCTTCCGCTGGAAAGTTGATTCCGAAGAAGGTCTCATCGCCATTCAGCAGGCGGCTGCGCTTCCATTCTCCGTTCACGAACGAACCTTCCTCGGCCCATACAAACTGTGCGCGGCGCAGGTCAGGACTGCGACGAGGCATAAACCGCACCAGCGCATCAAAGCCCAGAATCAGAAACTCATCCGGCGCCGTTTGAGCGATCATCGTCCGCCCGGTCCGGTTCTTCGTCCCGGTGCCGAACAGGCCACCATAGCTGGGTTTTGGCGTGCCGAACGTCACCACCGATTCAAACCTGTCAAACGAAAGCCGCAGGTCCGTGATGCGGTCTTCTTCCACCGCAACCTGTATCGCATTCGCCTGTTGCAGCCTGGCGACTGTTTCAACGGCGGGTGCCAGCAGTTGGAAGTTGGCAGCAAGACCGCTCAGCAGGGCTTCGCGTGTGAAGGGGATATCGGGCGGAATCTGCGCATCAATCCCAAACGGCGAAAAGGACAAAGCGTGATTCTCGCCGAGGGCATAAAACATGTAACGCGCTGATAGCGGCCCCGGGGCGGTTTCCGGAACAAAGAGCGGGTTGTCGGGCCGGTTGTATTTGCCCAACACCTCACGGTAGCCCGCGTAGTCCAACACATAATTATCCGGCGAGATCGCATCCAGATGCCTAGTAACCGCTTTCCACAGATTGAGCATATTCGATGTCGCGCCACCGCTCGGGTACGCGTCACCCGGCCGCTCAAAATTCTTGCGCTCGCGCAGCCACACGTTAACGTACATAGGTACGGGATACTCAGCCTTGCCCGCAGCAGCCACCGCTTCCACATAACTGGCCACATAATATGCGGCAAATGCTTCGCTGCCCTCTTCTGCCCCAAACACCGCGCTCCAAGTGCCGGGCTGCTTGTGCAACGCGCGGACCAGCGACGCGGGCACCGCGCCCGCGAACGCCCGGTTGGCTTCAGGAGAATAGTCGCGGTCACTTTCCAGCGAGCCCGGCTCATTCTCCACCTGAACCATAATCACGGTGCGTTGCTCAGAATCCACTTCTTTCAGATGCCGCATCACCGCAGCAAAGGCGCGCGCGTCGGCCGAGCGGGTTTCTTCAACGAGCGGCGAAAGCACGCGGATTTGTCCGCCAGCCCGGTCGAGCATTCGCGGAAAACGCTTGGTGTCTTGCTTCACCCATCCCGGAGCATAGTCCATTTCGCCATTCTTCCAGGTGGCGAACCACAACAGCACCAGACGCAGGTTGTTCTTGCGCGCCCCCTCCAGTACCGCGTCAACCGAGCTAAAGTCGAAGTGCCCCGGGTCCGGCTCCACCGCCTCCCAATAGATGGGGACCTCCGCCGTGTTGGCGTTCAGCAGCTTGAACCAAGGCCAAGCACGATCGAGCGGCTCCTTCCAGCCGGAAGAATTACTCACCTGTGCGCCCAATATCAGGAATGGATGGCCATCCACCAGTAACTGGTAGCTTCCGCTTGAGGTTTTCTCCACTCGCGGTAGCTCAGCGGCATGCAGCATCGCCACCGACATCAAAACCGACGTCAAAATTACAATGAGGAGTCGCATATTTTTGTGTGGCCAGTGTACTCCAGATTTCGGCTGCCTCTTGCCTTCCGCCCGCTTTAGCGCTACTCTGGGCTTGCTCTGTGGCTTCGCGTTACCCATCCTGTGCCCTGCTTTGTGCATAAAGCCCTGTCTGGCACCGCCGCTGTTCTAGCACGTCCGTTCAACGTCAAGTCCGCTAGATTCGCGATATTGCTGCATCACCTGTGCAATATGCGGTGCAGTGGAAAACTAGCCCCCAATATATGGGGCTGGCCACTTGACTCTGCCTCCTCCAGAGACTACATTCAGAATCACTCTGTGCCCGCCAGCCCGGGCCGCCAGAATCCTGTGCTGCTGTGCCCCAGCCGGCCAACAGACAGGGGCGCGCCCATCATCGTCTGCGACCAGCCATCGCGGCAATCTTTTTCAGGTCGCAATCGAGTTTGCAGGAGTCCACATTGCTTAAATTAAAAAAGCTCCAAATTCTGGGGTTCAAATCTTTTTGTGACCGCACCGAACTGCGCTTTCCGGGCGACGGCGTGGCCGCCATTATTGGCCCCAACGGCTGCGGCAAGTCCAACATTGCCGATGCCATCGCCTGGGTGCTGGGTGAGCAATCGGCCAAGACTCTGCGCGGCTCGCGCATGGAAGACGTGATCTTTGCTGGCTCCCGCGAACGCAAGCCACAGGGCATGGCAGAAGTGTCCCTCACGCTGATTGACCCCACCGAGTACGACGGCCCGGTGCCGCTCGGCGAGATTGAACTGGATATTCGCAACGAGATGCCAAACGGCGTGACCAGCGGCGGCTCCGCCAACGTCTCCGCCATCAACTCCAGCATCAACTCCAGCATCAGCTCCAGCATCAACTCCAGCATCAACTCCAGCATCAACTCCAGCATCAATGAAGATTGGGACGAGACCAGCGACCGGGTACAGTCTGAGGCTGATACCGAGGCCTACTTAGCGGAAGTGCAGCCCGGCCAGCGCGAAGAGTTAGAGGTACACGTGCCGCCGCCGCAGGCGGCGAGTACGGCAGCCAATTCGCCGACGGAAGACGAAGTTGCACCAGAGGCGCAAGCCGGGGTCGCGGCCCCGGTGCATCCGGCAGCCACGAATGCAGTGCAGCCAGCCGCCGTCCCTGGTGAGCCGGGTGTGGTGCTGAAGATTCGCCGCCGTAAGTTTGCCCAGAAGTTCCATCGTGGAGAAATCGTGGTCACCCGGCGGCTGTTCCGCTCGGGCGATAGCGAATATCTGCTCAATGGCAAGTTGTGCCGCCTGCGGGATGTGCATGAGCTCTTCATGGGCACCGGCCTTGGGCCGGAGTCCTACGCGATCATCGAGCAAGGCCGCATCGGGCAGATTCTGAGCAGCCGCCCCACCGATCGCCGCGCCATTCTGGAAGAGGCAGCTGGCGTCACGCGCTTCAAGACCAAGAAGCGTCTGGCCGAAGCTCGTCTGGAAGATGCGCGGACGAACCTGAACCGCGTCAACGACATTTTTGAAGAAGTCACCAAGCAGATGAACTCGCTGAAGCGGCAATCTGCCAAAGCGGAGCGCTATGCTCGCCTGCGGGATGAGATGCGCGGAAAACTGCGTGTCGTTCTGGCCAGCCGTTTCGCCGAACTCGAAGCCCAGCGTGCCGAACTCGAACAGCAGATTCAAGCCCTTACTGCTGCGATTGAAGCACAGACGCATGAGGTGGCAAAGCTCGATGGCGAGCACGCGGAGCGCAGCCAGCGCGGCTATGCAGTAGCTGACGAGGTGAAGCAGAGCCGCGAGCGCATCAGTGCCATCGCGCGTGAAGTGGATCGCGCGCAGTCGCAGCAACGCTTTAACACCGAACGCGCCGAAGAGCTCGGCAAACGCGCACAATCTGCGGAAATTGAAAAGGCTGCCACCGCCGAGCGTCTGCTCGCGCTAGAAGCCGAAGTGGCAGAAAACCGCACCGTGCTGGAATCCGCCGCCGCAGAACTGGCGGCCGCGCAGCAGCAGTTTACCGCCGCGCAGCAGGAAGCCGCGACTGCAGGCACTTCCCTTTCTCAGTTGGAGCGCCAACAACAAGAACAGCAACGCGAGGTGATGGGTTCGACCAACGAAGCCGCAAACCTGCGCAACCAAATTACGCAGATTGAAGAACGGGCCGCTGCGCTCGAACGCGATGCCCAACGCATCCTGGCCGAGATCGCCGCTGCCGAAACGCAGCTTGAGGTTTTCGGTGGACAGCGTGGACAGCAGGCGCTGGACTTTGAATCGGCGGCGCAGCGCGTCACTCGCCTGTTAGGCGAAATCGGCGAGAACCGCGCCTCGCTGACCGCCAAGCGCGGTGACGAAACCGCCAGCAAACAGCGGCTGGATGGCTTGCGCTCGGAGTATGCCACCCACCTTGGCCGCAAGAGTTCGCTGGAGTCAGTGATTGCCGAGCACGGCTACTCCACCGAATCAGTGCGACGGCTGTTCCAGTCTGGCCAGATGCAGGGCGGACTTGCGCCGGCCGGTGTGCTGGCTGACTTCCTGGAAGTGGATGCCGCGCACGAACACGTGGTGGAAGACTTTCTCCGCGACGAACTCAACTACATCGTCGTCAAGTCGTGGGATTCGGCCAACGAAGGCTTGCGCCTGCTGCGTACCGACGTGGATGGCCGGGCAACGTTCTTGGTGCATCCCAATGATTCGCAGGCGAAATTCTCATTCGCTGCGGATGATACCGTGCAGCGCAATCCCAGCCCGGCCAACGCCACGCCGCTAAAGGATTGTGTGAAGGTGCTGGATGGCTTCGGGCGCTCGCTGGAAGTGATTCTGCCCAAGCTGCGCGATGGTTATCTGGTGCCCGATCCCATTACCGCGCGGGTGCTGGCGCTGGAGAATCCCGCGTCGTACTTCCTCGCTAACACCGGCGAGTGCTTCCACAACGTTACAGTCACCGGCGGCCGCCAGCGCAGTGAAGGTCCGCTGTCGCTCAAGCGCGACCTGCGTGAAGTGAATCGCCAAATCGCCGAAGTGGAACTCGCCCTGCGCGAAGAAGATACCACGGTGATGATGCTGGTGCGAGAGATCACCGACCTGACCGCTCTGCTGCAAGTGCGCGAAACCGAGCGCATGGAAGCTGAAAAGCTGGCCATGACCTCTGGCCACGCGCTGAAGCAAGTAGATGCGGAGATGGTGCGCATCCGCGAGCGGCAGGAGCTGTCGCAGCGCGAGGTGGCGCGCATTCAAGCCACCCGCAATGACCAGTTACAGATGCTGGAAGGCCGCCATCGCTCGCTGGAAGCGGCAGAAGAGCGCTGCAAAGCGCTGGAAGGTGGCCTTGCCACCGGCCAAGCCGAGCTCATCACTCTGCGCGAGCGGCGCGATGCCGCGGCGCAGGCAGTCGCGTCGCAAGGCGCGAATGTCGCCACGCTCAACGAGCGGCATCGCTCGGCCGCAGCGCAACTGGGCCGCATCGAATCCATGGCGAGGGAGACCACCTCTCGCGCCCACGCCCTCGCGCTACAGACCGAGTCCGCGCACGCAGAAAAGGCGCAGCGGCTGAACGACAATGAAGCCATAGCCGCGAAGATCGTGGAACTGGAAGCCGAGCGCGAAGCGGCACAAGCCCGCGAACTCGAACTGCAAACCGAAGCTACGGCGCTCCGCGCGCGGTTAACCGAAATTGAAGAGTTACTCAAGCAGCAGCGTGCCCAGCTCGATACTGCTCGCGACCAGCGCGGCGAGGTCGCCGCGTCTGCCGCCAAGCTCGATTCCGATGCGCAGCACATGGCCGAGACCTGCCTCGCCGAACTCACCATCGAGCGTGACGCCCTGATGGCCGAGCCATTGGAGCGTCTGACGGGCGACGCGTTAGCCAGTGAAGATGGAGCATATCGCCAACTGCGCACCCAGTTGGACAACATGGGCCCGGTTAACATGATGGCGCTGGAGGAGTACCGCGAAGCGGCTGAACGTCACGGCTTCCTCGAAACGCAACGCACCGATCTGATTGATTCCATCGCTAACACCGTCGCCACGATCAAGGAAATTGACCTTATCAGTCGCGAAAAATTCAAAGAAGCTTTTGACATCGTCAACGAAAACTTCCAAGTCACATTCCGCAAGCTGTTTGGCGGCGGGCAGGCTTACATGAAGCTTACGGACGAGGAGAATGCCGGCGAAAGCGGCATTGACATCGTGGCTTCACCTCCGGGCAAGCGGTCGCAGAATGTGTTACTGCTCTCCGGTGGAGAAAAGGCGCTTACCGCGCTGGCGCTGCTGGTGGGCATCTTCCAGTTCCAACCCAGCCCGTTCTGCATCCTGGACGAAGTCGACGCGCCGCTCGACGAGGCAAACGTTGGCCGGTTCAACCAGTTAGTGAGCGAAATGTCGCTCAAGACGCAGTTCATCCTGATTACGCACAGCACGAAGACCATGAGTACCGCACCGGTACTATATGGCGTGACCATGCAGGAGCCCGGCGTGAGTAAGCTGGTTTCGGTCCGATTTGGAGAAGGTGCGCCCGTGGCGGCCAGCGCGTAGAGAGCAGGAATGGGCGGATGCCTATGAATCCGCGTTGCACGAAACGCGTGGCGTCCGCCAGTCTCGCGGGAACTCTTAGAGCGCTCACTTCCGCGTTCACTTCCGCGTTCACTTCCCTGTGCACTTCCGAGCGGTGCCTAGCTGGGCGAGCCTGCGAGCCTGAACTCCGCTCGCAACACCCTTGGCGCTGCTTTGTCAATCTTCCATCTTTGGCCAATTTGCGGGATACTACTTGAGTTCCGCTCGCGCCGGTTTTGCCCATGCACCATCGTCAACAACACTTGTGACGAAGGCCATTGACATTCCTCCCGCGCCCGTTAGAATACCGAAACGCATTCACGCTCTTATTCATTCACCTTAGCGGTATCGCGGCAAGCTGAGTTCAGCCTGCAAGAGGCCTTATGACCGATTCTTCTGTTGCACCCGCGCTGTTGAAGACCGACTTCCCCGACCTGAAGCTGCATGCCAGCGGAAAGGTTCGCGACGTCTACACAGTGGACGCCAATCACCTGTTGTTCGTAGCCACTGACCGCATCTCGGCGTTCGACTACATTCTGGCTACCGGCATCCCCAACAAGGGCTGCGTGCTTACCCAGTTATCACTTTTTTGGTTCGATTTTCTGGCCGACATCGTGCCAAACCATTTCGTCACGGCAAACGTCGCCGAATATCCCGAGAACGCGCGGCAATATGCCAGCCAGCTTGAGGGACGCTCCATGCTGGTAAAACGTGCTGAGATGTTCCCGGTGGAGTGCGTGGTGCGCGGCTACCTGAGCGGCTCGGGATGGAAGGAGTATCAGCAGTCGGGCGCAGTGTGCGGCATCGCGCTGCCAGCGGGCCTGAAAGAGTCTGACAAGCTGCCGGAGCCCATCTTCACCCCTGCAACCAAGGAATCCAGCGGCCACGACATCAATATTTCGTTTGAGCGTATGGTGGAAATCGTTGGCCGGGACGATAGCGAAAAACTGCGCACCGCAACGCTGGCGCTCTACAGCAAGGCCTCGGCGTATGCTCGTGAGCGCGGCATCATCATTGCAGACACCAAGTTCGAGTTCGGCAAGATAGACGGAGTAATCACTCTGGGCGATGAAGTGTTGACCCCGGATTCCTCTCGCTTCTGGCCGGCGGACAAGTATGTGCCCGGCAAAGCGCAGGAGTCGTTTGATAAGCAGTACGTGCGGGATTATCTGGAATCCATCCAGTGGAACAAGCAGCCGCCTGCTCCGGCCTTGCCAGCGGAAGTAGCAGTGCGCACCAGCGAAAAATATGCGGAAGCGTACAAAGTAATGACCGGGAAGGACCTGCTCGCTTAGTGGGCAGACGAAAAAGCAGACAACAAAAATGACTGGAGCTGACTGGATCATCATCGCCGTTATTGCTATCTCCACCGCCACAGCGGTGCAGCAGGGTTTCTTCCGCGAGGCGTTGTCGCTGGCTGGGGTAGTGCTGGGGTTTTTGGTGGCCGCATGGGGGTATCATCGGGCGGCACCATCGTTTTTGCACTATGTAAAGGAGCCGTGGATCGCCGATATGGTTGCGTTTCTGCTGATCTTCTTCGGCATTATGCTGGTAGCGGCGCTAGCTGGACGTTTGATGCAGTGGATGATGAAGGAGACCGGGCTCAGTTGGTTCGACCGGTTGCTCGGCGTGGCTTTTGGCTTGCTGCGCGGCGCATTGATAGTAGCGGTGATGTTGCTGGGCTTTACTTCGTTTTCGCCAAGCTCAGACTGGCTGGCTGGCTCGACCTTGGCACCGTATTTTCTAGTTCTGGCACGCGGTGCGGTTTGGGCAGCACCGCCTGAGGTTCGGGCCCGGTTTGACCAAGGCCTGGGCGTACTGCGGGAGATGCGCCACAATCTGGAAACGCACGGTTCCAGCGCACTACCCGCCGCGCCACCAGAGCAGAAGAACTAGGCGCGAAGTTGCAGTATGGGTCGGCGTTGCAGTATGAGTATGGAACCCGTGGGACAAACACTTTCTGCATTCTGTTGTAGCTGTTTTGGTTTTTCGTCACCGACACAATCATTGCGAACGTTTCATACTCAGACCCGTTGAAGCGGGCCATCTTGGAAAGAGAGTCATAGTGAAGGAACAACTGGAATCCCTCGTGCAGCAAATGCGGCAACATGGCATGGCGTACGAGTCTGCCACCAAAGAGTTCAAGAAGCAGTACATCCTCAGCGTGCTGGCCAGCCATCGCGGCAACCAGAGCCGCGCGGCACGCCACCTGAACATGCACCGCAATACCCTGAGCCGTATTCTGACCGAACTCGAGATTGATCCCCGTCAAGTGCGCACCGCCACGCGGCGTCCGCCGCGCAGTGTAGAGCGCAATCACGTAGCCGAACGCAAAATAGCTCAATAAGCGTTAGCTCAAGAAGTGCCAGCTCAATAGGCGCCAGCGCGATGAGCGCAGCGGCCCTGCTGCGTCAGGCTCATCGCAGGTTCAGGTCCTATTTCGCCACTGTGCCACTTGTTCATGCCAAATAACAAAGGCCGCCCCGATGGGCGGCCTTTGTTGCTTCTGGCAGAACCTCTGCCAGCGCGGTGCTTACTTCTTGTGATGAACCGGCGGCTTCGCGGCAGGAGCTTCCTTGTGCGCGGCCAACAGAGTGCCCTTGTCCATCGTCATCATGAACGCAGGAGTCGCTACATACGACACCGGAGAGCCGCCAAAGGGGATCGTATCGCCCACCTTAGGCATCAGCTTGGCCGGAATCTTCTCGGTCATCGTCAGGGTCACGTCCGCCTTGCTGGCGTCAATGTCGTCGCCGCTGGCAGCCAAGGTCAACTGGTCTGCTGTCACGGTGATTACCTTGCCGGTTAGCTGGAAGGATCCGCCCTTGATGGCATCCCAAATCTTGGTCTTCTGGGCATCCGTGCCATCGGTCAAGGCAAACTGCCACAGAGCGAAGTCCCACTCCTTGGGATCCTTCTTCAGGAAGTCATTGACCTGATCTGCGGGCGAAGGCGGCGGCGGCGCGGCAGCGATGGTGAAGCCTGCCGGAGGAGCGTTGTTGGCCGCAGCGTCGGCCTGCACCTTATCCCAGCCATCGTCCCCACCGTGGAACTTCTTATAGCGGCGGGCAGCGTAGTCGCCCACCGACTTCTTTTGTGCGGGCGTCTGCGCCAAACTCACCGCGCGAGCGATGTAGAACAGGCCATTCACGTCATCCGCAGGCTTGTTCGAGACCAACGCGATGCCGTACTGGTAGACGTTCTGCAAATCCTTCGGATTCGCGTCCACAGCAGCTTTCAAATAGGGGATCGCGGTCGGGTAATCCTTCAACTGGAAGGCCGAGCCGCCAGCGATGCCGTTCAGCGCGTCGGTAAAGGCCTTCTTCTGATTCACAAAGTCGGCGTCCGAAACGCCATCCGGCTTTGCCATCACGCCAACCCCAGAAAGGCCCTGCCGAGCATACTTCGACGCATCTGCAAAATTCTTATCGGGATCGGTCTTCTGCAAGCCCGCCTGATACTTGAAGTATGCGGTTACTACGTTGCCACGAACGTTGTTGGGGAAGGCATCGGCCAGACGCTGCGCCACTTCGGCTAGCTTGGCACCATTCTGCGCCTGCTGGTATGCACCCAGTAACGACTCCAACGCATCTTCCTTCACCACGCTGTTGGGGTACTGGGTAAAAAACGACTCCAGACCGCTCGCCTTGGAGGCGGGATCCGCCTGTTTGACGGCGTTGTCGTAAGCGTTAAACTCGGCCGGGTCTTTGATGGTTTTGGTTGCGGGTGCGGCCGGCGCAGTTTGTGCTGCGCTCTGCCCTACTGCAAACATTGCGGCCAGAAACAGCGCAAGCGTGACAAGCGTCTTCTTCATTCGGTTATGCTCCTAAAATTCTCGGGAAAGCTCGCGATGCCGGTTCGTTCCCGCGCAGTGCCAACCTACAGCATTGCCCGTGACTTGCGACCGCATGATCGGGCCGGAAAGACAACAGAACGCTTATACCATCCCTCACCTTCCCTGAGAAAGGCCGTTCTTTTGTTCATCCACCAGTTCCGAGGATTATAAGGATGCCCCTCGGAGATGGCAAGCTGTTCCGTCACAAAACGCTTCCCTAAGAGCTTTGCAAGCCTCTTACGCACTATGATGCAGACAGTCAGGTTGCAAGATGTAAGACCCCAGAATATGGCAAAAGGTTCCCGAGGAAATCGAATGATGCAAGAAGCAGCAACACCTCCCCTCTTGACTCCTCTCTTAACTCCTCTCTTGACCGGTCGAGTCGCAGTGATTACGGGCGCAGGCAGCGGTATTGGCGCAGCCATCGCCCGCCAATTGGCCGCCTTCGGTGCCACGGCGGTGCTTTGCGGACGACGCATGGCACCGCTCGAGCGCGTGGCAGCAGAGATCGGTGCAGCGGGCGGGTCGGCATGTGCCATGGCGTGCGATGTTGCCGACCTTGCCTCGGTGGAAGCGTTGGCAGCCGAAGTGACCCGGCGTTTTGCCACGTGCAACATCTTGGTGAACAACGCGGGCATTGGCGTACTCGGTGCCAGGCTGCATGAGTTGACTGCGGAGGACTGGGATCGCACACTGAACACCAATCTGCGCGGCGTTTTCTACTGCATGAAGGCCTTTACCTCCCTCCTGCTGGCGGCGGGTGGCGGCGACATCATCAACATCTCTTCCGTAGCTGGCAAAAACCCTCTGCCCAACGGTGCCGCCTATGCGGCTTCCAAGTGGGGACTCAACGGACTCAGCTACTCCGCCGCCGAGGAACTGCGGGAGCATGGCATTCGGGTTTCAGTAGTTTGCCCGGCATCCACCGAAACCGACTTTAGTCCCCACGGCGGCAAGGACACAGCCAAGATGTTGCAGCCGGAAGATGTGGCCCATGTGGTGGCCATGTTGGTCACGCAGGCGCCGCGCTCGTTTATTAGTGACGTTGTCATTCGCCCGCTTAGGAAGCCCTAGGGTAAACCCTGCATTGAATACCCCTCCCGCCGGTGCTACCATCGCAATTAGTTAGTATTTTGGAGGGTTTTATGGCAGACAATAGTGGTGGCAATCTGTTGTGGTTTCTGGCCGGACTAGGCATTGGCGCTGTCGCGGGCGTGCTCTATGCTCCCCGGGCGGGCGAAGAGACGCGTTCCGCGCTGCGCGATCGCGCCGTCCAAGGTCGTGATTTGGTGTCGGAAAAGGCTCGTGTGACCCGCGAACAGGCATCGGATTGGGTGGACAAGGGCCGCGACACACTCAACGACCAACGCGACCGCATTCGCACTGCGGTGGAAACTGGCTTCCAGAAGTACCGGACAGCTACGGCAGTCGAAGAGCAGGAAGATGTCGCGCCCGGCGTCTAAGGTGGCAGGTAGATTGTAGCGACGCAATTGGTAGGGAAGCAGGCGGGGACGCTGCCCAGCGTTCCCGATCACACGTGCAGCTGGCGCTCCCGAAGCTGGCGCGCGAAGGGGACTTCTGAACTCCATGAACTCATTGAGCCCACTCGACCAGTGGATGGTGCTATTCGACTTCGCGGTCGCCGTCGCAGTCATTTTGCAGATGCTGATTCTGCTTGGACTGTTCCTCGCCGTGCGCAAGGCTCTGGGGCAAATGCAGGTTCTGACCCAGGAAGTACGCGATAAAGCGCTGCCCGCGCTGGAGTCAGCCCATTCGCTTCTAACGGATTCGCGGCCAAAAATTGACGTGATTCTGGAACACGCCACCAAGACGACCGAACTTGCGCGGCTCAATATGGCCAAGCTGGATGATTCCATGGACGACTTGCTCAGCCGCACCCGCAAGCAGATCATCCGCACCGATGCGCTGGTGACCACCACGCTCGACCGCGTGGAACAGACGACGGAGATTGTGCAGCGCACTGTGGTGTCGCCTGTACGAAAGATTGGTGCGATTGTCGAAGGCGTAACGGCGGGGATCGAACACTTTCTCGGCAAGCGCCGCAGCCCGCGCAATGGCAAAGGTGCGGGGCCGCACGATGACTTATTTATTTAGCTGGTTTATTTAGCTGGTTTATTTAACTTGTTTATTTAACTTGTTTATTTAGCTGGTTTATCCAGCTTGTTTATTCAGCTTTCGCTATCCGATCCAGCCGCCGCCTGCCACCACCTCGTCGCGATAAAACACCGCAGCTTGCCCCGGCGTAATCGCGCGCTGCGGCTGGTCAAAAATCACCCGCACTTCCCTTGGGCTCGTGGACTCAATTGTCGCTGGAGCAGGCTCATGGCGATGACGAATCTTCACTTCGGCGCGAATCGTCTCCCCCGCCGCCAGCCCCGCAATCGCAATCCAGTTGACCTTACGCACCAACATTTCGCGGCTGAGCAACTCTTCGTCGCGCCCCACCACCACGCGATGCGACTCGGGATGAATCTGCAATACGTACATCGGCTCACCAGTGGCCACGCCTAACCCCTTGCGCTGCCCCACGGTAAAGTTATGGATGCCCCCATGCTCGGCAATCACTTCTCCCTCGGCCGTCACCAGTTCTCCTGCAGTATCTGGCAGCTTCTGCGACTGCTCATCCAGATAAGCCTCGATAAACCGCTTGTAATCGTTGCCGGGGACGAAGCATATCTCCTGCGAATCGGGCTTTTCGGCGAGCGCCAGCCCCGCTTGCCGGGCGCGCTCGCGCACTTCGGGCTTGGTCAGGTGACCCAGCGGAAACATCGTCCGCGAAAGTTGCTCCTGCGTCAGGCCAAACAAGAAATATGTTTGATCCTTCGCACGATCTGTGGGCCGCTTCAGCAGCCAGCGTCCACTCGTTTCATCAAACTCATTGCGCGCATAGTGGCCGGTGGCAATCCAGTCGGAGCCCACTTGCCGCGCCGTCGTCAAAAACTGATCGAATTTAATGTGGTCATTGCACAAGCTGCATGGAATCGGCGTTCGCCCGGCGAGATACTCCGCCACAAACGGCTTCACTACGTCGCGCTCAAAGCGGTCTTCGTGGTTCACCACATAGTACGGAATGCCAATTTGCCGCGCCACCGCCCGCGCATCATATACGTCATCCAGCGAGCAGCACCGCCCCGCGACCGACTCGGGCATCCCTTCCTTGCCCGAGAGTCGCCGCTGATTCCACAACTGCATCGTCAAACCAATGACGTTGTGCCCCTCGGCATGGAGCATCGCTGCCACAGCAGACGAGTCCACCCCGCCCGACATGGCGACCGCGATGTTGCGAGTTGTGGAGAGGCGAGTCATCTGTTACCAGCTTCAGGTTTCGAGGTTTCGGGTTGAATGCTTAACCAAAATGATTATTGCCTCAACTTCATTTGCTGCACTTTGCAAGATGAGGCTGGGTTCTTTGGAAACCGCCAAATTTACTGCGCCACCGCCCGCCTCCACGTCGGCGAAATCTCTCGGAGCCGCGCGACAGTCTGCGGAATCAACTCCAGCGCGAAATCCACTTCCTCATCTGTATTCTGCTTGCCCAGACTCAGCCGCACGCTGCCGCGCGCGCGTTCGCCGCCCAGGCGCATCGCCGTTAGCACATGCGACGGCTCAATGGCGCCCGAACTGCACGCCGCGCCGGTCGAACACGCCAGTCCCTTCAGGTCCAGCGCAATGATTAGCGGCTCACCCTCAATGTGATCAAAATAAAGATTCGTGGTGTTCGGCACCCGCGGCACGTGATTAGTGATCGTGCAAGCAACACCGCCGCCATTTACGCCAGATGCTTCCACTTGCGCCAAAATCCCCTGCTCCAGCCGGTCGCGCATCGCGGCCAGCCGCGCATCTTCGCCGCGCGTCAACCCCGCGTGAGCCACTTCCGCCGCCTTGCCTAGCGCCACAATCCCCGGAGTATTCTCCGTACCCGCGCGCCGCGAGCGCTCATGCCGCCCGCCATAAAACAGCGGCTGCAGCTTCGTCCCCTTGCGCACGTAGAGCGCGCCCACGCCCTGCGGCGCGTGCACTTTGTGGCCAGAGATACTTAGCAGGCTCACGCCCAATGCGCGCACATCGAGCGGCACCTTGCCCGCTCCCTGCACGGCGTCGGTATGGAACTCCACACCGGCCCCGGCTGCAATCTCGCCAATTTCCGCGATGGGCTGAATCACGCCCGTTTCATTGTTCGCCAGCATTACGCTGATTAGCCGCGTGTTCGGACGCAACGCCCGCCGAATATCCTCCGGGTCAACCCGTCCGCATCCATCCACCGGAACAAATGTGACCTCTCCACCCTGAGCGCCCATCTCGCGCCAACGCTCTGCCGCAAGCAGCACCGCATGATGTTCCACCGTGGTCGTAATCAGGTGGTCGCCAGCTTTAAGTATCCCGAACAACGCCAGGTTGTCGCCCTCGGTGCCGCCGCTGGTAAATACAACCTCCGCCGGTCGGCAGCCAAACAGCTTCGCTACAGACTCCCGCGCCGCTTCCACCGCCGCCCGCGCCTCCTGCCCATGATGGTGAATGGACGACGCATTGCCGACGTTCGACTCCAGCCACGGCCGCATCGCCACAAACACCTCTGGCAGCAGCGGCGTGGTGGCATTGTTGTCGAAGTATATGCGTCGCATAGGCGGAATCAATCCCTAGGTAGATTCTACGGGAAGGCGCAAGAACGCAAAGACCTAAACCGCAGGAGCGGCGCAGCCGAAACGACAACGGGCACCCCAAGGGCACCCGTCTCACTAATCTGAAAACTGGCAACTGGCAACTTCTTATCTCGTGGCCATCTCCGGGTACGGTGCCGGATGCACCGGGCCCGTGTAGTCCGCGCGGGGACGGATAAGCCGGTTATCGTCCAGTTGCTCAATCACGTGCGCCGCCCAACCCGCAATCCGCGAAAGCGCGAAGATCGGCGTAAACAGATCAATATCCAGCCCCAACATATGGTAGGTAGACGCCGAATAGAAATCCACATTCGCGTTCAGGTTCTTTTCCTGCTTCACGAATGCCTGAATCCGGTTCGACCAGTCATACCACTTGGAGTCGCCCGTCGTCTTGCTGAGGCTCTCCGACATTTTTGCCAGATGCACGGCGCGCGGGTCCAACACCTTGTACACGCGATGGCCCATGCCCGGTACCTTCTTCTTTTCGGCCAGCATGCCCTTGATCTTCTCCACCGGATCTTCACCGCTCTTGGCGATTTCCAGCAGCAGGCGCATCACATCTTCATTGGCACCGCCATGCAGAGGCCCTTTCAGTGCGCCAATCGCTGAAGTGATCGCTGCGTGCATATCCGAAAGGGTCGCCGCCGTTACACGCGCGGCAAATGTGGAAGCGTTTAATTCGTGGTCGGCGTGAAGTATCAGCGCCAGATCAAGCGTCTTGGTCGCCGTCTCGCTCGGCTTTTCGCCGTTCAAAACCAGCAGAAAATTGCCCGCGTGGCTCAAGGATGGGTTCGGCTCCACCAGCTCTTTACCCTTGCGGATACGATCAAAATTGGCCACGATCAGCGCCATTTGCGAGGTCAGGCGAATCGCCTTGCGCACATTGGCGTCGTGGTCACCCTTGATGGCATCGGGGTCGTACAGGCCCAGCATAGAGACGGCCGTGCGCAACACGTCCATCGGCTTGGAGCTTGACGGCACCAGTCGAAGCAGGTCGTTGACCGCGCTCGGCAAACGCCGCTCGGCAGCCAGATCAGCGCTCAGTTGTGCCAGTTCGCTCGCCTTCGGAAAGCGCTCGTACCAGAGCAAATAGCAGACTTCCTCGAAATTCGACTTGACTGCCAGCTCGTTAATATCCACGCCACGATAGGCCAGAACGCCCGCCGCGCCGTCAATAAAGCAAATGCTGGATGTAGTCGCGACAATGCCTTCCAGGCCTTTAGGCGCTTGGCTTCCGCTCGACATACCATGCCTCACAGACTACTTAAGAATGATTTTGGGATTCACTGTTGCCGCCCGCACGGAAGGAAACTGCGTGGTGCTGCAACTCCCTGTTATACATGGAATGGCAGCAATTTTCCAGCACCAGCGTCACACCTGTTCGCCCTGCCCTACACCTGCGGTCTCAGCCGGAATACGCCTCCGTCACTGCCCGCTCTGCCAACGCCACCGCTTTGTACTCCAATGCAGCCTTCATCCTGCGCTGGACGTACGTCAACAGCGCCATCGCCACAAACACCGAAGCAGCGGGACTCACCAAAAGCCCCAGCAACTGACCCGCAATATACACCAGCCCCAACTGCCACGATATCCCGGGCTTCGGCATACACCAGCCCAAAAACCGCCCCAACTCCAGCGGCCACTTGCAAACCCAGTAGAAGTTGTAAAAAGGGATAAAGTGGAAACCAACTGCCCGGCGCGGCGTGACCGGATGCTGCCATCCCGGCGCTGCGCAAACCACCTGATGAAAGCGGTACACGCAGAAGTAGTAAAACACGCTTGCCCCCAACCCCATGATGACGAATAAAGACATCGCAAGCATCAATTCGGGGGGCGGATCCTTGGGCAAGTTCTCCGCGGTGACTCCCAGCCGTTGGATTGTGAATTGGTAGTACAGTTCGCTAGCCCAGACGGCTAGCGCAATCAGCACGCCCCAGCTCACGTCTGGCAGCCGCTTGACCAGCGCCGAGAAAGCCGCGCTCGACGAGCCGCTGGAAGTGTCAGAAGCACCAGACGAGGCCGCGAAATCGGGTGGTAATTCACGCATGACCTCTAGTTTACCGCGTTACGGCGAGAGGCTCATTGTGTGCCTCATTGTGTGCCTCATTGTGTGCCTCACTCCCGCCGCGACAGCCGAAATCTTAGATTGGCCAAATCTCCAGCGCCGTCCCTGAAAGAATGCTATGCTTGGCCGCGTCGCTCACCCGTAGCGCCCGGAAGTCGGCGATGTTTTCGGCAATGCCGCGAATGCCGGGCCCGGCCCAATCCGACCCGAAGAGCGATTTATGCGCAATCTCTTCCAGCCGCGGAAAATACTCCAGCAGCTTCTTCGGCGGAATACTACTGATGTCGAAGTACAGATTTGCGTGCCGCCGCAGCAGGAAGAACGCCGTCTCCATATACAGCGGCCGCCCACCATGCGCCATGATCAATTTCAGTTGCGGGTAGTCCACAGCAACATCGTCCAGAGGCATGGGGTCGGCAAACCTGTTGCGCGCCCCTGCGAAAACACTGGTTCCGGTGTGCACCATCACTGGCACACCCTCGGCTTCGCAGATGCGATAAATCGTCGCCAGCCCTTCGCCCGCTCGGCCGCCACTCCCATACTCATTCGCGGCAAACAACTGGTGCGGCGGATGAATCTTGATCATCCGCGCCCCCATCGCCAGCACCGCGCGCAGGTCGCGCTCCACGTCGTCTGAATGCCGGGGATGCACACTCCCCGCCCACAACAGGCGCTTGGGAGATTGCGCGCAATAGTTTGCCAGCCACGGATTGATCTCCCGCCCGGTGCCCATCACCTCGGGCGCCACACAGCCGATCAGCGCTGCCCGTTCCACCCCGGCCGCGTCCAAATACGCCAGCAGCCGCGCAGGCGAAGCTGCCAGTTCGGCAATCCGGGCAAACTCCTCCGCAGACGCCGCCATCTTCGCGCGCACCTCCGCTCGAAACATTTCCGGCGGCTGAATGTGAACGTGGCAGTCAGTGATCATACTTAGTTCCGCAGCGTGGCCACTAGCCTTGCCACTTCGTCCTTCTGTGCCGCCGTCAGCGGCAGCAGGGGTAGTCTCGGACTTCCGCCATAATAACCATTCAAATCCATCGCATACTTCACACCCGCCACGCCCCGCTGGTTCACCACGTACTTGGCGGCCTCGCCTACAATTTTCTGCTTCTCCTCCGCCAGAGCGTCATCGCCCTCGCGCGTTGCGGTAAAAATCTCAAAGCAGGCCGTGGGCGAGCCGCAGGCAAAGCCCAGAATCGCGCCCACCGCGCCCGCTTCCAGCGACGCCTTGAGCGTATGCGCTGCCCCCACCAGCACCTGAAATCCGACTTCCTTCGTGCGCATCTTAAAGTCAAGTTTGGGCGGAGCCGCTGCTGCAGCAAACGCAGCCACCGCCGTTGCGCTATTGCCAGACGCCGCTGGAGCAGCCCCCAACTGAATCAGCCCCGGCTGCACCACACCAGCCGTATCATTCTTCGGCGCCAGCATCCGCCCGGTCACTGCGGCGAACACCTCGGTCACATTGGCCGACCGCTTTACCTCGCGCGTCGCCTCCACCATCTGGGCAGCCTTTTCTACGTTACCGCTCGAATCCTTGATGCCCATAATATTTGGATGCTGCGCCAACTCGGCCACCACCTCCACCGGCAGGTCGTAGCCTGTAAACGCGGGCACAGTGTACAGGATGACGGGCAGCGGCGACCGGTCAGCCACGGTGCGATAAAAATTGAGCATCACTAACGGCGTCATCTGACTCTTGTAAAAGTGCGGGGTGCGCACCATTGCCGCGTCATACTTGTGGGCGGCGGCGTGTTCAATAAGGCGCAGTGTCTCGACTACCGACTCCGCGCCACAGCCCGCAATCATCACCTTTTCGGGCGCGGCCAACGTGATCGCTTCGGCTAACACTTCTCGCTGTTCCGCACTGCTCAGCATCACTGGCTCGCCGGTTGAGCCGAGCACTACCATACCCGCCAATGGCGTGCGCGAATAGCGGTCTACGTTGTGTTCCAGCTTGCGGAAGTAAACCCGGCCATCGGGGTAAAAGGGCGTGGTAATGGGAGCGAAAATTCCAGAAAGCAGCATGACTATAGTGTCGGGTTTCTGGATTGAAAGTTCAAGTTGCAGGTTGGACGCAATGTGAACAACTGAAGCTGCCGCCCGGTGACGCAAAATATTTTCAGCTCTGGGTCACTGTCTGCGCTTTCCCTTTAGGCGCCCGAATTTCGCTCGGCGTGCACCGCTTGAATCGCCATCACGCGCACACCCTCGCGCTTGAGGGCAGCAATGCCTTCCGCTGCAGCGCGCGCCGCCGCCAGCGTTGTAAGTGTAGGGATGCGATGCAATACAGCCGCACGGCGAATCGCCTTCTCGTCAAACCAGGTGTCGGCGCCAGAAGGAGTATTGACGATCAACTGAATACCATCAATTTTGATGAGATCCACCACGTTGGGACGCCCTTCTTTTACCTTGAAGATGCGTTCCACCGGTAGATTCGCTGCCTCGATCTGCTTCGCGGTACCCTCAGTCGCCACCAGCGTAAAGCCCAGGTCTATAAATCGTCGTGCCACGTCCACGACGAAAGCCTTGTCCGCTTCGGTCACACTGATAAAAACCGCACCCTTGGTGGGTAACATCTGCCCCGCAGCGATCTGTGCCTTGGCGAAAGCCTCGCCAAAGGTAGCTCCCACGCCCATCACTTCGCCGGTGGAGCGCATTTCAGGCCCCAGCACAGTATCTACTCCAGGAAATTTATTCCATGGAAATACAGGTGACTTCACGAAGAAACGTTTGCCCGTATCCAGATCGGTGCCACGCTCAATGTTCTCCGGCAGAAACTCACGTAGCTTCCGCCCAGTCATAAGCCGCGCTGCAATCTTCGCCATCGGCACACCCGTAGCCTTGGAAACATAAGGCACGGTGCGCGAGGCACGCGGATTCACTTCAATTACATAGACTGTCTCTGCGGGCTGGCCAGACTTGTCGCGGGGTATGGCAAACTGAATATTCATCAGCCCAATGACCTTCAACGCACGCGCCAGTTGGAAGGTGTATTCGCGTATCACCTTCAGCAAGCTCTCCGGGATATCCACCGTTGGCAGCACGCAAGAAGAGTCGCCCGAGTGAATCCCCGCTTCTTCAATGTGTTGCATGATGCCACCGATAACGACATCCTCGCCGTCCGAAAGTGCGTCAACATCAAGCTCGATAGCATTTTCTAAAAAGCGGTCAATCAGCACCGGGCGATCCTGCGAATACTCCACGCCTTCTTTCATGTAGCGAGCCACGGTTTGCTCGTCATGCGCGATGACCATGGAGCGTCCGCCCAACACATAACTCGGCCTTACCAATACCGGGTATCCGATGCGCTTGGCTGCTTCCACCGCCTCTTCCACCGATGTGACCATGGCGCCCGGAGCTTGCGGAATTTTGAGATCTTCCAGTAACGCGCCAAAACGCTTGCGATCTTCTGCCAAGTCAATAGACTCCGGCGAAGTCCCAATCACCGTCACCCCCGCGGCGGTGAGCGGCAGCGCCAGATTCAACGGCGTCTGCCCGCCAAACTGAACGATTACCCCCACCGACGCACCGGCTGATGCCTCATGCTCGTAGACCGCGAACACATCCTCCAGCGTCAGCGGCTCAAAGTACAGCCGGTCGCTAGTGTCGTAGTCAGTGGAAACCGTCTCGGGATTGCAGTTGACCATGATGGTCTCGAACCCATCTTCGCGCAGCGCAAACGCCGCGTGGCAGCAGCAATAGTCGAACTCAATTCCCTGCCCGATGCGATTTGGGCCTGCGCCTAGAATCATTACCTTCTTCTTGCTGTTAGGCGCGGACTCATCCTCCTGTTCATACGTCGAGTACATGTAAGGCGTGTAGCTTTCAAACTCGGCGGCGCAGGTATCCACGCGCTTGTAGACGGGCTTTACCCCGAGCAACTCGCGCACCCGTCTCACCTTTTCTTGACCGCTCTTCCCTGAGTCCATCCCCCACAGCGAAGCCAGTTTGCCGTCAGAGATGCCCATGCGCTTGGCCTGCAAGAGCTCGTCCTGCGTGATTCTCTCCGGCGAACGCTTCGCCGTCTCGGCCTCCAACACCGCCACCTCGCGCAACTGCTCCAAAAACCACGGGTCAATATTCGTCAGGCGAAAGACTTCTTCCACCGGCATCCCCTGCGCCAGCGCGTAGCGCACATAGCTGAGCCGCTCGGGATGCGCCGTCACCAGTCGCTGCGTCAGCCGCTTCGGCTCAATTACCTCTGACTCAATTTTCTTGCCCGTGTCCAGCGCGCGAATGGCCTTCAGCATCGCCTCTTTGAAGGTGCGGCCAATCGCCATCACCTCGCCCACCGACTTCATCTGCGGGCCAAGGTTCTCATCCGCGCCGGGGAATTTCTCAAACTGCCATTTCGGAATCTTGACCACCACGTAATCGAGTGTCGGCTCGAAACATGCGGGCGTCTTTCGCGTAATGTCGTTGGTAATTTCATCGAGCGTGTAACCCACCGCGAGCTTCGCGGCAATCTTCGCAATGGGGAAGCCCGTAGCCTTCGACGCCAACGCCGACGAGCGCGAGACTCGCGGATTCATCTCAATCACGATCATGCGGCCATCGGCGGGGTTCACGGCAAACTGCACATTCGACCCGCCCGTCTCCACGCCAATCTCGCGAATCACCGCTAGCGCAGCATTGCGCATCGCTTGATATTCGCGGTCGGTCAGCGTTTGCGCCGGAGCCACCGTGATCGAGTCGCCGGTGTGAACACCCATCGGGTCGAAGTTCTCAATCGAGCAGATGATGATGCCGTTGTCCGCGAGGTCACGCACCACCTCTAACTCATATTCCTTCCAGCCCAGTACCGATTCTTCGATCAGCACCTCATGCACCGGCGAAAGGTCGAGCCCGCGAGAGAGCGTCTCCGACAACTCGTCGCGGTTATACGCAATGCCTCCACCGCTACCGCCGAGAGTAAACGAAGGCCGAATCACCACGGGGAAGCCAATCTTAGTGGCAAACTCAAGGCCATCGCGCAGGTTATTCACCAGCATCGAGCGTGGCACATCCAGCCCGATCTTCTGCATGGCGTCCTTGAAAAACAGGCGATCTTCGGCCTTCTTGATCGCCTCAATCTTGGCCCCAATCAGCTCCACGTTGTACTTGTCGAGAATGCCTTGGTCGGCCAGTTCCACGGCGAGGTTCAGCGCCGTCTGCCCGCCCACCGTGGGCAACACGGCGAAGCGCGCCCCGCCGATCATCGCGCTTTCCACCCGCAGAATTTCGTCAAGATAGCTGCGCGTCAAAGGCTCAATATAGGTGCGGTCAGCCGACTCCGGGTCGGTCATGATGGTGGCTGGGTTGGAGTTGACCAGCACCACCTCATAGCCCTCGGCCTTCAGCGCCTTGCAGGCCTGCGTACCCGAGTAGTCGAACTCTGCCGACTGGCCAATCACAATTGGCCCGGAACCCAGGATCAGAATCTTCGAGATGTCAGTACGTTTGGGCATTCTCTATTTAGGCAACTTTGCAGGCTTTACGAGCTTGATGCCTGCGGCTTCATAAGAGGCTTCAGGGCTCGTGAATACTCCGGCCTTTTGGAATTTCATAAGTCGGCGGTTTTCTTCACTTGTGACAACCGAAAAGACTCCATACCTATGCTGATATCGCACCAAAAGTTCCTCGCAGGTCAGGAGTTCATCGCTCAACTCGAAGAGCTCTCTCGCAGCGATCTTCCTTGGGTAGTGGTGATCCCGCACAACCTTGTTGCCGCATTCTGCAGCCTCGACCGCCGCTGCCGAGGCGAGCCCCGACCACATGCCGTCCGCCTGAGGCATGTACCAAATCGCCGCGCCAATGATGGTCTCAATAAAATCGCGCTGATGCCCTCCTGCCGCTCCGTAGACAACTTTAAGGCTCTTCCGAACAGCACTGAGTGTCTCGCATCGCTCGATAAGACGCTGTTTCGGAGGTTTCCTCACCGCCCCTCCATCAACTTCACAAACTCTTCAAACAGATAGTGCGAATCATGCGGCCCCGGCGCGGCTTCGGGATGGTACTGCACGCTGAACGCGGGCAGCGACCTATGCCGCATTCCCTCGCAGCAACCGTCGTTCAAATCCACGTGCGTCAGTTCCACATCCGCAGGCAGCGACGCCGGATCCACCGCGAAGTTGTGGTTGTGCGCTGTAATCTCCACCCGGCCCGTCGCCAGCCGCTTCACCGGATGGTTGCCGCCATGGTGCCCAAACTTCAGCTTGAAAGTCCGCCCGCCAAAGGCCAGCCCCATCAACTGGTGCCCCAGGCAGATGCCGAATACGGGCACGCGGCCCAGCAGCCCGCGAATCGCCTCCACCGCATAGGTGCACGGCTCGGGGTCACCCGGCCCGTTCGAGAGAAACACACCATCTGGTTTCAGTGCCAGCGTGTCTTCGGCACTGGTTTCCGCCGGTACCACCGTCACCCGGCAGCCACTTTCATGCAGCATCCGCAAAATGTTTCGCTTAATGCCAAAGTCGTACGCCACCACATGAAAGCGCAGCGGCTTTCCCGGTATCAGAACCTTGCCCCCATGCGCGGCCAACGCAGCAACTCGCGCTGCCTGCACTGCTTCCCTGGTGGGGTCAGGAGGCGCACCACCGCCGTCCCATACATAACTCGCCTTGGTGGAGACAACACGGGCCAGGTCGGTGCCATCCATTTTTGGAATCGCCCGCGCCTTGGCTACCAGCTCGGCAACTTGGTGTGCGTCAAATTCCGCTGTTGAGCTTGCCATTACCCCGCGCATCACGCCGCGATCGCGCAGGTGCCGCACTAAGGCGCGCGTGTCAATCTCGGCCAGCACTGGCACCTTCGCCCGCTTCAGGTAGTTGTCGGTCGTGGAATCCGCACGCCAATTCGAGCGCACACGGGAAAATTCGCGCACAATCAGCCCTTCAATGTAGGGCCTTGCCGATTCGTCATCGAGCGCAGTGGTGCCGTAATTCCCAATTTCCGGATTGGTGAGAACGACAATCTGTCCGGCGTAGGAAGGATCCGTGAAGATCTCCTGGTAGCCCGTGAGAGAGGTATTGAAAACAACTTCGCCGCTGCATTCAATGGTGACGCCCGGGGGGCGGTCTGAAGCTGCGCCGAAGCCTGTGCCGTGGAAGATGCGGCCATCTTCCAGCGCAAGGATCGATTTCAAATTGATCTCCCTGCGTGGATTTTATGTATGGTAGCAGGATTGTGCGGGCGGCGCGAGCGGCGGCGCGGGAAAGCTGTGGAAATGGACGGTAGCTTCACAGCAACCGGCCTGCGAAACGTTCAGGCTATTTTTTCACCACCGGTTCCGGACTCCCGGTGTCGAACACTACCTTCCAACTGCGATCCTTCTGCTTCTCCCACATCGTCAAGTAGGTACCGTAAGCAGCGGGGACCTTGGGGTCGTCCGACGCAAACGTGTAGCGCCCCACCGCATAGGCTAGCTTTGCGCCTTTGAAGACTTCCGCATGGATTGGCACCCACGTCAGCTTGCCGCCTTTGGTCTCTTCCGCCATGCTGGCGCGAATCGCATCGCGACCCACGGCGCTCGGATGAGAAGAACCACTACCCTCGACGGCATTTTCGGCGACGAACTCCATCCAGCCATCCACGCCGCGCTGCTGCATCGCCTTGCTGGCGTCCCGCTCTAGCTGCATGATGGTGGCAGCGGTTGCCTCTGGCGCAGTGGTGAACGGCATCTTTGGGTCAGTCTTCGAGTCAGCCTTCGAGTTAGCCTGCGAGTTAGCCTGCGAGTGACCCTTCGGCTCGGCTTTTTTCGTCAGGGTGGGAGCCTGTGCCACAGCCGCGCCAGTAAGAATCGTTGCGAGTGCAAGTGCTGTAATCAGCTTCATGTGGTTCCCCTCCGCGGCAGACGCCGCAACATCGCATTGGACGTCCCAATATTGCAAAAGACTGCACAGAAACCCCTACTTCACCTTACCCATCTTAGCCAGCGGCCAATACCCGAACACCGCTTTGCCGATGATCAGCTCACGGTCCACAACGCCAAAATCTCGGCTGTCGCTGGAGCGGTTGCGATGGTCGCCCAGCACATAATACGAATTGTCTGGCACCACCACGTTGCTGTTCGTGCGGCGGTCGAAGTATTCGTCCGCCACGTAAGGCTCAGCCAGCAGCTGGTCGTTGACGACAACCTGTCCGGCATCAATCCGCACCACATCGCCGGGTACACCAATCACGCGCTTAATGTAGCTTTTGCGCGTGTCGCGGGGATAGCGAAAGACCACCACATCGCCGCGGCTGATAGGCTCCAGCCGATACACAAATTTGTTGATGAAGATGCGCTCGGCATCGTCCAACCCCGGCTCCATGCTGGTGCCTTCCACCTTCACCGGCTTATACATAAACAAGATAATGAACGCGGAGACCACGGCGGCCACCAACAGGTCCCGCAGCCACGAGAATAGCAATTCCGTGGCGCGATCGGGCTCGCGCTTGGGCCGCTCCCCGTTCGCGACCGCCACAGACGCGGCGTCGCCGCCCGACTTCCCTGCAATACTTGCCGAATCCTGCGGTGTCTGCCCGATTGGCTCTGGGTTGTACAACTCTTGCATTGGCCCTTGCTTCCAAGTGGTGTGGTGTGGCGAGCCTGCGGAAAATGGCTGTGTGCCGCGAATGTATCGCTGCCTTAAATTCTATACGGAAAGCACTTGCCCCCGCCGCTGGGCGGGTCCGCAGAGCAGACAGCCGCCGAGACCCTAACCATTGCTGTGAGCAAGCGAATTGGCAGTAATTGGGAGTACAATGGCAGAGAGAGGCAGAGAAACCTTCATGCTTAAGCGCTTTGTATTGTTGGCCTTGGTTAGCGTCGCGACAATGGCAATCACGTCGTCGGCTCAGTTCGGGGACTCGGAATACGCCCATATTCCGGCCTACCATCCGGCACCGCCAGCGGCCAGCCAAAAGCTGCCCTCGCTGATGAAGCCGGATCAGCTTTTCGGCGAAAACGCCCAATATTCCTACCAAACGCACGCCTACGAACTGGCTCCGAAAATCGCTAAAGCGCTGTATCAGCAGCCTTGCTACTGCTATTGCGACCGCAGCGGCCACAAGAGCTTGCACAGCTGCTTTGAGGGAACCCACGGCGCCGAGTGCGCCACCTGCCTCAAGGAGCTTTACTACACATATCAGCAGAGCCAAAAAGGCAAAACTGGCGCGCAGATTCGCGCCGGAATCATTCGCGGAGACTGGAAGCAGATCAATCTGGAAAACGCTTCTTACATCCGCTAAGCGCCGCCGCATTAGCCGCTGGACGGCCTTTTGTTATAGTCTGTTTCCAAACGCGGCGAATGCGTCCGTAATCCTCACTATGTCAAAAACCATGCGAGACCCGACTGCACAAGCCTACGAAGCGTACGACGCCGCCGTGCGCGCCATGCAAGAACGCAAGTTTGAGAAGGCCAAAGGCCTGCTTGAAAAAGTAGTGTCCTGTCCTGTGCGCCAACTCGCGGACCGCGCCCGCGTTTACCTCAGTAACTGCAATCAGCACCTGACGAAACAGCCGTCGGTCACCTTCCAATCCATTGAGGAGCATTTCGACTTCGCCGTCTCGCTCATGAATGCTGGCGACTATCTGAGCGCCCGCGAGCATCTGGAAAAAATTCGCCTTCAGGCCCCCAAGGCCTATTTTGTCATCTATGGCATGGCTGCTTTAGACGCCGTGACGGGCCAATTGGAAGAAGCCTTGCGCTACCTTGCAGAAGCACTGAATGGCGATGCCAGCCTGCGTTTTCAGGCGCGCAACGACTCTGACTTCAAGAATCTTTCTGACGACCCACGCTTCACCGAACTGGTTTACCCCGACCCGGGCGTTGACTACGTGGGCGAGTAGCCGCTCCCCGGCCCGCAGAACCCATGTCGTCCTCTCACTTCACCTCTTCGCCCGGTTTCTATGCGCCTTCGCGGGCTTTGCGCGTCGTCGCTATTGGTGGCGGCACCGGCCTTTCCACGCTGTTGCGCGGTCTCAAGCGCCACGTCCGCCGCCCCGGTGAACCCTTGCCTACCGACGGTGCGCCCCACATCAGTAACCTCAGCGCAATCGTTACCGTCACCGACGACGGCGGGTCGTCTGGCCGCCTGCGCAAAGAGTTCAACATCCTGCCGCCGGGCGATATCCGCAACTGCATCGTCGCGCTGAGTGAAGAAGAAAAGCTCCTCTCTCGGCTGTTTCAGCATCGCTTCACTGCGGGCTCCGGCTCCGGACTCGAAGGCCACAGCTTCGGCAATCTGTTCCTTACAGCCCTTACTGCAGTGATGGGCGACTTCTCTGACGCGGTGCGCGAATCCTCGGCCATTCTCGCTACCCGTGGCCACATCTATCCTGCTACCAAGGCCGACGTGCAACTGGAAGCCACCATGTCTGACGGCACCATCGTCCGCGGCGAAACCAACATCACCGCCAGCCAAGGCCGCATCGCTGAACTGCGCCTGCTGCCAGCCGACGCCTGCCCGCTCAGCCAGACTCTCGATGCCATCGCCCAAGCCGACCTCATCACCATGGGCCCCGGTTCGCTCTTCACCAGCCTCGCCCCCAACCTGCTGGTGCAAGGCATACCAGAAGCCATCGCCGCTTCGCCCGCCGTCAAAATCTATGTTTGCAATTTGATGACTCAGGCCAACGAAAGCCTCGGACTCACGGCAGCCGACCACGTCCGCATCTTGCAGCGCTATGGCAAAGGCCGCTTGTTCGACTTTGCGCAGGTGAATACCGCGCCCATCTCGCAGGCCGCACAAGAAAAATATGCGCGCGAAAATCAGGAACCCATCCTCGCCGACCTCGACGCCATCCGTGCCCTTGGGGTCACACCGGTGGCGGGAAATTATGCGGAAGAAGCCGATCTGGTGCGCCACGCCGCCAACCGGGTCGCGAACAACCTGTTGGCTGTTGCGGAAGAAGACATTGCTCGACGCCTGAAGATGGCAATTTCCTCATAGTTCCCGCGCTTGAGCTTTTACCAGCAAACGACTCACCTTCACTGCAAGCAGACCCTTAGCATGCCCGCGCAGCAGGTTGTACCACCCGCTGCGCGGCGGTGCCAGCCGCCATCTACTGCAGCTCTGCTTTGTGGTTCCCTGCCTCGCTCCGCACCGCAATCTGCGCCTTGCTGAGCCCCGGAGATGTCGCGGTCAGGCGAATCTCTCCCGCTTTCTTCGAGGCGCGGACTACCACCAAAGCCCGCCCCCAATACAACGCCCGATGATCACCCCGGTTCGATTCCACGCTCCTTTGTTCCGCATTCCCCACTGCGACAATCGCCCCCGGGCCGCTGAGCATGAACTGAACCTGATCGCTGGCATCCGTCTGCAGGCGACCCTGCTCGTCCTCCGACTCCACGGTGATAAACGCCAGGTCTTCACCATCCGCCTGCAACACCATGCGACCGGCCACCAAGTGCAGCTTGGCTGGCTTTTGCACTGTTTGCAGGCTCATCTTCGCCACCTCGACTCCACCATTCACTCCCACCACTTTCAGCGTGCCCGGAGTATAAGGAACCGTGAACAAAGCCTTGCGCTGCTGCTCCGTCCCCGACGCCATTTCGCGAAGGGCTAACAAGGCGAACGAGGTTCAGGTGGCTTACCTGGTTGCCTTCGCTCTTTAGTGCGATAAATCTACAACTCGGACCCCACACGCACTTCGTCCGTTTCGGCCAGCAAAACATGCACGGCCTAGGCTATCTCTTCTTGCCGTTCGTTGCGGTCGGTTTCGCGGCTCGCTTCGCTGCTGGTTTCGCGGGCACCTTCGTTGCACTCTTCGCCGCAGCCTTCTTCGCAGCTTTCGCCGCCGCCTTCTCCGCATCTGCCTTGGCCACAATGGCCTCGAAGTGCCTGATGTACTCCGTCGCCTTCACCCGCTTAATGGCTTCCCCAATCACACCCAGCGGCAACTCCTCCACCTTTTTGAAGCGGATGCACGACTTACCCGCATCCAGCTTCGAGCCGCTCTTAGCCCACGCCTCCATGAACCACTTGCGGAACGAACCATCTTCACTGGTGTAGAGCGTCATCAGGTAGAGCGCCATGTGCCCTTTTTGCGACGCCAAATTGGCAAACGGCAGCGGCTTCGTCGGGTCGCAGTGATACCCCGGCGGATACTTGCTCTTGGGCACCACGTACCCGATCATGCCGTAGCCGATGCACTCCTCAAACCCCTTGTCCAGATTCTTGAGGATAACCTTGCGCACAGCTTCAATCGCCGCCCGCCGGTCCTCCGGCAACTCGGCCAGATATTGCTCCACGGTTTGTGCCTTGCTCTGCATGGGCTACAGCTTAACACGCCCGAAACACGCACTTATCGCCCCGTTTCAAAGCCAACTCAAGAGCTGGTGCGCCCCGTGTCGCGCATTTCGAGGCATGGGGCACCGAACACAGGATTCGGTCGCAGGCAGATGCAGAGCGGCAACACCGGCTCGAGCGTATGGAGAATCGAGGAATGAAGAATCGAGGAATGGAGAATCGAGGAATGGAGATATAGGGAAAGGAAATCGAGGAATGAAAATCCAGCGCCTCCGCCAAATCGCACCACAGCAGTGGTCGCCAAAATTAAATAAAACGAAGTATATTACTTAAGTTGGGTTTAATTTCCCCGCACCGCAAACACCATTCCACCCTTTGATCCAATTTTCTACAGTTTCCCATCTGTGCCCCTCCTGTGCTGGATGCTGAACTTCGCACGAGACACTCTCCGCGATAAACTGGATGCAATGACCTCCACGCCCACTCCTCGCCTCGCTGTCCTCATTCTTGCCGCTGGAAAAGGCACGCGGCTTAAGTCCAAGCACCCCAAGGTGTTGTTTGAGGTCGGCGGCAAGCCGATGCTGGCCCACGTTGTAGCAGCGGCCCGCGCCCTCGCCGAGCCACGTGACATCATTGCCGTCATCGGCCACGAAGCCGAGCGGGTACGCGCCGCGATGGAATCCACCTCGCAAACCAGCGGCCTCAGCTACGTGCTACAACCCGAACAGCACGGCACCGGTCACGCGTTGATTGTCTCCAGGGCGGAGCTTTCAAAATATGACGAAGTCGTCGTCCTGGTCGGCGATGCGCCGCTGCTGCAGCCAGATACCCTGCGTGCGCTCTACGACTTCCACCACCAGCAGGCTGCGGCGATGACCATCCTTACCGCCGACCTCGCCAACCCTTTCGGCTATGGCCGCGTCTTCCGTGCCGCGCTCAACTCGTCAGAAGTCGCTGCCATCATCGAGCAAAAAGACCTGGAAAAAGACCCAGATAAGCACGACCCGGCACAACTGGACAACAAAGAAATTAATTCCGCTATGTACGTATTCAAGGTCGCCCCATTGCTCGCGCACCTCGATTCCCTTTCCACCGCGAACGCGCACGGCGAGTATTACCTGACCGACATGGCCAAACTGCTCCGCGCCGCCGGTGAGCGCGTGGTTGCCTTCAAGCACTCCGCTGCGGATGAGTTACTCGGCGGCAACACCCGCGCCGATCTCGCCGGGCTTGACCGCAAAATGCGCGCCCGCAAATGCGCGCAACTCATGCAAGACGGCGTCACAATTCTCTTCCCTGACACGTGTGTGATTGACTCTGGCGTAACTGTCGCGCCCGACACTACCATCGAGCCCTACGTGCAATTACTCGGCAACACCAGCATCGGTTCGGACTGCCGCATCCGGTCGTATTCCGTCCTTCGCAACACCACTCTTGCCGACAATGTTCTCATTCGCAACGGTTGCGTGATGGAAGAGTCGCGCGTCGGCGACGGTGCCACCATTGGCCCGTACTCACACCTGCGCCCCGGCAGCGATATTGGCCCCGGCGCGCATCTTGGCAACTTCGTCGAAACGAAGAAAGTAAAGATGGGCAAAGGCTCCAAGGCAAACCATCTGACTTATTTGGGAGACGCGGTGATTGGCGCGGGCGTGAACATCGGCGCAGGCACCATAACCTGTAACTACGACGGAGTCCACAAGCACACTACCACCATCGAAGATGGTACCTTCATCGGCAGCAACAATACGCTGGTCGCGCCGCTTACCATCGGCCCCAATTCTTATACTGCCGCCGGTTCGTGCATTACACAGGACGTGCCGGAGGATGCGCTGGCGCTAGGCCGCGCCCGGCAGGAGACCAAACCCGGCTGGATGAAAAAACGGCGCGAAGCCGCTGGAAACAAATAAGGCGTCAAGACCCCGCACTTAGGAACCTGCAAATGAAAACGGGCAGCTCTGTAGCTGCCCGTCTCACCTATCGGCATTACTCCCAACTTACTTCCTGAACCACGGCGTATAGGCCGAGCTCTCAAAGAAGTTGTAAAGCAAACCCACAATCTTGGCCGCACCCTGTGTGTTGGGATGCTGATGGTCGGCTGTAAGATAGTCACCCACCACCCAAAAGGTTCCTTCGGAGTTTGGCGTTGCTCCATTGGCCCAGAAGTAGGGACCCCATGCTACCCAAGGTGCAAGCCCGGAGTTATAGTCAAGGTCGCCCGCGACTGCGTCCACGCCCTTGCCGTCTATCTGGTCAATCTGCGCCTGAATCGTCCACTTGACTGAGTAGCCGTTCTCATAGGCATAGGGCTCGGGACTACCTGCAATCAAGATGTAGCCTGCATAAATTCTGCTGGCCATAAAGACTTGCTTCAGGTTGGGGTAGCGTACCTTGGCCGCCCGCAGAATTTGCCCGATTTCCTTCTCATAGTTCAGGGGAGCGGCGGTAGCTGGGTCGTTGGTGCAGCCCGGCGATTGGGCCGGATCGCATAGCGGAACCAATCCTGACCCCACCGGATTCGGGTCAGTATCCTTCAACCAGATTACCTGTACCTGTTTTTCTGTCAGGCAAGGATTCGAGGTGGTACCGCAACCTGCCGGGGCGCCCGGAGCGCCGGTTGCCGTTGCCAGCACTTCGTCGCGAACACGGTCATATTGGTTCTGGTTCACCTTGGTTGGCACCAGCACGCAGTTCTGTTGCGGCGTTTTGAAGGGATCAATCCAGTCACACGGCTGTGCGCCGCCCATGGCACCATCCAGTACCGCCATACGCGGATTCAAGTTCAAGCCAGCCGTGGTATTTACATAGTTCACAAACGCGCTGAACTCAATATGCGTGTTGGAGAGTCCCACAGAAATCAGGGCAATCGCACCACTGGAACTCGGGTTGCCATTCTGGTCGAGGGGCTGGATTTCACCACCGCGCTTCGTGCCTTCCGCATCGTGCGTGGCGGGCGCAGTTTTCAGGCTGCCAGGGTAGAGGTTCCCCTCATATCCCTTGTAGGTTTGGCCGGCCGTCATGTCAATCATTGGCACATCATTGGTCGGCAACGCATAGCCTACGGTAATTGACTGAGTCTGCGTGCTGCCGCCATACTGGGCCGTCACCACCACCGTACCTGTCTTCAAGCCTGTCACCAGCCCGGTGTTTGAAATCGTAGCAATGGTCTGGTCCGCTACGCTCCAAGCGGTCTGATTGGTTGCGTCCAGTGTGCTGCCATCGGTCAATGTCGCGGTGTCCACCATCTGCACCGTGGCGTTCAAATAGGCGAAGGTTCCGTTCGGAGTGAGCACCAGCGAAGTCGCGTTGCCAGTCGCACCCGCGACGGTCACCGCAGCGGTGCCAGTTTTGCCCTGAAAGGTTGCTGAAATCACGGCTGAACCAGTTGCTACACCCGTCACCACCCCACTGGTTGAGACGGTGGCCTTAGAAGTGTCAGACGAACTCCAAGCCGCACTACTGGTTTCAGCAATCGAGGTTCCGTCGCTGTAATTCGCCTTTGCGGCCAAAGCCACCGTCGCCCCAACCCCAACAGAATCCGTCACTGGACTGACGGTGATGCTGCTAAGCGTCGGTGGTGGCGGAGCTGTCGGCGTACTGCCACCGCCGCATGCCATCAATCCACCCAACCCTACTGCCGCGATCGCGGCAAACCAGAACGATCTCATCCCTCAAGACTCCCGCGTAGATACGCCAATTCTCATAAACTCTTCAACCCTAACCCACTGCCGGACAGGAAGTTGCGGTAGCAGTGCCAAGCATACCAACCTTCTCGCGCGATTCTCGCGCGATTCTGCCCCGATTCTACCTTGCCGCATTGTCTACATCCACCCACTTTTGCACACCTGCCGTACCGGAGTATCCTTAAAGGATATATGGGCAATCTTGTCGAGTGTGTTCCCAATTTCTCCGAAGGCCGCCGTCCCGAAGTCATTCAAGCCATCCTTGCCGCCATGAAGATGGACGGCGTCTACCTGCTCGATCAGGAATCCGACGCCGACCACAACCGCTGCGTCGTCACGCTCGTTGGCGAGCGTGAGCCGCTGCAGGAAGCAGTGATTCGCGGCATAGGCAAGGCAGCCGAATTGATTGACCTGACCACCCACACCGGTGCCCACCCCCGTATGGGCGCTACCGACGTGGTGCCGTTCATCCCCATCCAAGGCGTCACCATTGAGGACTGCGTCGCAATGGCGAAACACGTTGGAGCAGAGCTGTGGAATCGCTTTAAGATCCCCGTGTATCTCTATGAAGCAGCAGCAGCGACGCCCGAGCGCGTTGGCTTGGAAAACATCCGCCGTGGGCAGTTTGAGGGTCTGCGCGAAGCCGTAAAAACCGACACCGCCCGACGCCCTGACTTCGGTGATCCAGCCAAGCCGGAACTGCACCCCACCGCCGGAGCCACCGTGGTCGGAGCCCGCAAGCCGCTCGTCGCCTTCAACGTTTTTCTCAACACCACCGATGTGGATGTCGCCAAGAAGATCGCCAAAGCCGTCCGTTTTTCCAGCGGCGGGCTGCGCTTTGTGAAGGGCGCCGGCTTCGCAGTTCGAGGCCTCGCACAGGTCTCCATGAATTTAACCGACTACGAGCAGACCTCGGTCGCCCGCGTCTTCGAGTTCGTCAAGCGAGAAGCCGCCCGCTATGGCGTAGGTGTGCTCAGTTCAGAGATTGTTGGCCTCATCCCCAAACGCGCGCTGGAAGATGCTGCCGAGTGGTTCCTGCAGGTAGAAAGGTTTGATTCGTCTTTGATTCTAGAAAACCGCATGGCGGCCGTCATGAGTGGCAAAATGGCCGTTGGGGGCCTCGCGGCAGCTGTATCCCCGTTCCTTGCACAGCTAGCCGCCCCCACCGCCACGCCGGGTGGAGGCAGTGCGGCCGCCGCATCCGGTGCCATGGCCGCAGCCCTCGGCCACATGGTGGCGAGTATGTCGCGCGGCAAAAAGGCATATTTGCAGCACGAAGCCGCGCTGAGCACTGCCATCGCGCGCCTTGCATCCCTTCAGGCCCAGATGCAGGCTGCCATTGACGCCGATGCCGAGTCGTTCAACGTGGTGATGAAAGCCTTCAAAGCCCAGCGCGAGGCTGATTCAGCCAACGCAATCGCCGTGGCTGCGGCTCAAGCCGCAGTGGATGAAGCGATGAAGGGCGCGACTTTGGTGCCGCTGACCGTCGCAGAAATGGCGCATGAGGTCGCTGGCATCGTAGAAGCGCTAAAACCCATCACCAATCCTCGCGCCAGTTCCGATCTTGTCGTCGGGGGCCTGCTGGCCGAAGCAGCAGCAAAAGGTGCCCTGGCCAACGTGGAGATTAACCTCGCCGACTTGCAGGACAAGGCTTTTGTAGCCAGTGTGCGCGCCCGCAGAGCTCGGATGGCTTAGCCAATCAGAACCCGCCAAAGCTCACGTAAGTCCGGCCCACGCCTTACGTGAGGTGCCTTAAGTGCCTTGGGACGCATCTAATCACCAAGGGCAGGTAAAATAATCTGTGCCGCAAGTTTTGATTTGGAGATTTTCTCACTATGAATTCAGTCCTGATCGGCAAAAAACTGCGATTTGCCACCGCCGCCATCGTGGCACTCGCAACCACCACCTTTGGGTTTGCTTTGCCCCTTGGCACCGCCACCCGCACCGTAGTCCCCGGCGACGTGCAGCAGATCATCAGCGTGGACTACCGCTCGCTGCGCGACTCAGAAACCGCTCAGGCGCTCAAAAAGCAGGTATTGCCCGATTCGCTCAAGCAGTTTGAGAACGCGCTCAGAGGTGTCGGCATTACGCCGGAGCGCGACGCCGAGCAGTTGATCTTTGTCTCCTTCCGGCATGAGACCGATGCCAAACAGGCTGACGGCAGCTATCAAAAATCCAAGTCGTCGCACGTGGTTGGCATTGCCATTGGGCAGTTTGACCCCAAAGTCGTGCTCAAGAAGTTTCAGGTTCGCAAGGTGCAGCCCACCAAGTATCGCCAAGCCAGCCTGTGGCCTATGAGCGCCATGCAGATGACCTTCCTCGACAATGGAACGCTGCTTTTCGGCGACCCCTCGGCCATCCGCGCCGCGCTCGACGTCCGGGATGGCCGCGCGTCTAGCCTTGATTCCAACGCCGCCATCGCTGACTTGATTCCGGGCGTCGAAAACGGTGCGGTTTGGAGCGTGCTCGACAAAGAAGGAACACAGAACATGATGCGTTCCGCTCTCGGTCAAGCCGCCAGCATCGCTGACTATGACTCGGTGAAAAAACGCCTGCTCGGCTCGCACTACACCATGACCTTTCAAGGTGGCGTGGACTTCGATCTGGGAGTGCAGACCGCTGACAACTTCTCCGCGTCCGTGCTTTCTGGCTTGATTAAGGCGGGTATTTTGTACAAGAAGCTGAATGGAACCACTGCAGAAACCCAAGCCATGGAAAGCGTCGTAGTGGATTCAGACGCTGCCAGCCTCAAGGTGAAGTTCCACTCTGATGACAAGAAGTTTCAGTCGCTTATGCACACTGATCTGTTCGCGGCCGTCTCTCACTAACACTTTCCCAAGGTACCGGGTGCCCCGTCCAAGCTTTGCTTGGGCGGGATTCTCGTCGAGCCCAAGGTGAACTTCAACCCCTCCGCAGCAGACAACTTCGCGACGCAGATTTCTATCGGCGAACACGCCGAGAACATAGGCGGCAGCCCGCTCGTGGTAAGCGTCACCGGCTCCGGTCAGTTGGGCTTGAACCGGGCGACCGCGCTCCGCACAGGGTTGTTCCTGCCTCAGTCGGCCGCGGTGCGGCGAATCCGCACCATCTCGGTCATGTAGTGGATGTCCGGCGCGCCTACCACATGGTGGGCGTGCATCCACTCGCGAGTCTTGTCCGCATTCAGGAACTGCTCAGCACGCTCCCGTGTGTTCCACTCCAGCAGCACGGTCACGTCGTTTGTGTGGCCCATTTTCGAAAAGACGTGGCAACTGCACTCGCCCGCCTGCTGCCAGGCTCCCGTCGCTGTATCAAATGCGGTGCGCCATGCTTCGTAGTCAGAAACCCGGTGGTGCATCATCACAGAAATTGACATATCGCTATCCTCTCCCCAACCGTTTGCCCACTTTGGCCTCCGCGGTCAAACCGTGCTTCCACAATCGAGATTCATTGTGATGACAGGAAGTTTGGCTCAAGCGGGCAAATCTGTCTGTGATTTATGTCGCATTTCTATGCCTTCTTGCAAACTGGCAAGACCCGCCTACCGCACTCTGCCCCACCCAAACCGCAACTGAATCGTATTGACGCCCGGGTTCGGCACCGTCAGCCCGGCGTTAGAAATGTGCATATATCGCAGATCAAAGCTCAAGGCTGAACTGCCGCGATGGGTAAAGCCGATCGCGCCGCCACTGGTAAAGTTCACCTTCGACGTTCCCGGCGGAACGTTGTCGTTGGTGAAAAGCGTTCCGCCCCCCAGTTCCACAAATGGCGTCCAACTGCCTCGCGTCACAAAATTCCACTTTAGATTCAATGGGTTAACGCCCGCGCCGAAGGCGGTTCCCGTCCCATCATTCGTCCCCGCTGGAATCGAGCTTGCTGGCGTTGGCTGGCGCAGAATAAACACCGGCACCACATCCACCGCGTATTCAAAGCTCCCGCGCAAGAATCCCGGTAAATGCGGATTGCTAAGCACCCAGCCATAGCGCAACCCGAGGTTGCCCACGCTGGTGTCTTGAAAACGGCCGTTAGTTCCATGGCCACCGGCCGCCCAAACCTGCAATTCACGGCCCCCCGCAGTGGTCAGCGGGTTATTCGACTGGGCTCCGGCGAACGCAGCCAGCGTTATCATCCAAATCAGCGCAATCCACTTCTTCATGGCGCCTCCAAAATTAAATCAAAACTGTAATGCTGAGTATGACATGACGCGCAGCGCTACGTGATCTCCCAGCCCGCTCCCGCTTCCCTCTTGCCGACCCGCTCGACCTTGTTTGCAATCCCCTTTACAAACTGCCCAGCGCGGCCTACACTCTTGTAGCTCCAGCACCGCCTCCCCAACATCACTGGCAACCTAGCGACTGCTCGTACCTCTTGGGCAGTTCACGGAAACAGACTTAGAAAAATAGACTCTGCAAATAGAAAGGAATCCTCCCCTGTCATGTCGCTCCCTGCGAAGTTTTCGCTCCGTATCGGCGTAATAGCGCTTAGCCTGTTTGCCATTACCGGCGCTTTTGCCGGTACCGCCGTCACCACCTACCACAATGACAACAATCGCACCGGCTGGAACAACACTGAAACCAGCCTCACTCCCGCCAACGTCAATGCCACCAGCTTTGGCCTGCTTCGCACCATCACGGTAGATGATCAAGTAGACACACAAGTGCTCGTCGTACCCGGCGTTAACATTACCGCTGGCTCCCTGCCCGGCATCCATGACGTGGCCTACATTGCCACCGAGGGCAACACCATTTATGCGGTAGATACCAATACCGGTGCAATTCTGTTGAGCCCGAAGTTTGGTACGCCGGTTCCGCTGCCGCTGGGCTGCAGCAACAATGGCCCCAACGTTGGCATTAACGGCACCCCCGTGATTGATGCCGCTACTAACACCATGTACGTGCTGGTTTATACCAACGACGGCCCTACCTACCGCATCCACGCGCTCGACCTCGCCAGTCTCACCGACAAAGTAACACCAGTTGTTGTCTCCGCCAGCCACCAGTTAACCGATGGCACCACTTACAGCTTCAACGCCAAGTATCAGCGCCAGCGTCCCGGCCTCTTGCTGGCCAATGGCAATATTTATGCTGGCTTTGGCAGCTTCTGCGACTTTTCAGCCGATAAATCTCGCGGCTGGTTGCTTGGCTGGCAAACCGGCAACTTAACCCCCATCGGTGCCAACCAATTACTGGATACTCAGGCCACATCGCCCAATAGTTTTTTCCTCTCCGCCATTTGGATGTCTGGCTATGGCCCCGCCAGCGATGAGAATGGCAACATCTTTTTCATCACGGGTAACTCGGACTACTCGGGTACGACTTATGACGGCATCAACAATATTCAGGAAAGCGTCGTGAAAGTCTCCAGCGACGTGACCCGCGTAGTGGACTTGTTCACTCCAAAGAATCAGGCCTCACTGGAACAAGGCGACACTGACTTTGGCTCTGGCGGTCTGCTAGTAATTCCGGCGCAGCCCGGTTCCACTCCTAACATGGCAGTTGCGCTCGGCAAAGCGGGTTCAATGTTCCTGCTGAATCGCGACAACTTGGGCGGATATAACCCGAACGGCACGAACAAGGTGCTTGGCACCTACACTCCCGGTGGCTGCTGGTGCGGCCAATCGTACTTCCAGGCCAGCGACGGCACCGGAAGAATCCTCAGCAGTGGCGGCCGCAAGCCGCAACTGTGGAAGATCAACACATCTCCGAAAGCTTCACTTACTCGACTCTCCACAGCTCCCGTGGGCGTCGCGGGCGGACAAGATGTCGGCTTCTTCACTAGCATCTCCAGCAATGGCACCGCTAACCCGGTCGTTTGGGCAGTGAGCCGTCCCGCAAATAAGGACACTACCAAGGCCATCAACCTGTTTGCTTTTGACCCCAATAACGGCTTAACCAAGTTGTACTCGTCGCCTGCGGGATTCTGGCCGAACAATGGCGGCAACTCCAACATAGTACCCACCGTTGCCAACGGCCAAGTCTACGTCCCTAGCAACAAGCAGGTGCAGGTGTTTAGTTTGACTAGTCCCTCGAAGAATGTTGTTAAGTCCAAGAAGTAAATACCCAACAAAAGCTAACCCGCCGGACACCTCAGGTGTCCGGCGGCCACAAAAATGGAGGCTTGCTCGATGATGGCACAACCGGCACGATCCGTTCGCTGCCTCTGCACAGTTGCGATAACGCTTCTGGTGGCGCTTTTTACGGCAGAGAAGGCTCCCGCCTTTGCCACTGCTGTTGCCGTCACCACTTACCACAACGACGTCAACCGAACCGGTTGGAATGCTGCAGAAACAACCCTCACTCCGTTAAACGTCAATTCAGATAGTTTCGGCCTGTTGCGCACAATTACGCTGGATGAGCAGGTAGATGCCCAGGTGTTGGTCGCGCCCGGCGTGAATATTACCGCGGGCCCCCAGCCGGGAATCCACGATGTAGCGTATGTCGCCACCGAGAACAACACCATCTATGCCATTGATGTGCACAGTGGTGCCGTTCTATTGAGCCCCAACTTCGGTAAGGCGGTTAGCAAGCCGACCGGCTGCAATGAGAACGGCCCCGTTGTCGGTATCACTGGCACTCCTGTAATAGATCTCCCTAGCAGCACCCTCTATGTTGTGACGTACACGAATCCGGGTCCAGTTTATAAAATCCACGCACTCGACCTAGGTACCCTTGGTGACAAGGTCACGCCCGTGGTGGTTGCAGCCTCCCACCAACTCTCTGATGCCACTACGTATAACTTTCAAGCGAAGTATCAACGGCAGCGGCCTGCTCTGTTACTTTCCAATGGCAGGGTCTACGCCACCTTCGGCAGCTTCTGCGATAACTATCCCAGCCTCACTCGCGGGTGGCTCATCGGGTGGCAGACCGGCAGCCTCACTCCACTTGGGGGCAATCAGTTGCTGGACACGCAGGCGGCGTCCCTAGGCTCTTACTTTATGACTTCCGTGTGGATGTCGGGTTATGGACCTGCTGCAGATGAAGACGGGAGCCTCTTCCTAGTAACGGGTAACTCCGATCCCGGCGGCACCAGTTACGATGGCGTCACGAACTTTCAGGAAAGCGCGTTGAAAATCTCTGATGACACCACCCGGGTGATGGACCTGTTTACCCCCAGCAATCAAGCTGCCTTGGACGCGGTGGACAACGACTTCGGCGCGGGAGGGTTACTGGTAATACCCGCCCAGCCCGGCACCACTCCGCACATGGCAACCGCCGCCGGTAAGAACGGATCTATGTATCTCTTGAATCGCGACCACATGGGCGGTTACAACTCTGCTACGAACAATGTGCTCGGTACTTACAGCATTGGCGGCTGCTGGTGCGGCGAGTCCTACTTCCAGGCCAGCGACGGCTCCGGACGCGTGGTCAGCAGCGGTGCTCGCGTCTCGCAGTTGTGGCGCGTCATCACCGCGCCCTCGGCCAAGCTGTCGCATCTGGCTAGTTCCAAAAGCCTGGGCGGCGGACAAAACCTTGGCTTCTTCACCAGTATTTCCAGCAATGGCACTGCAAGCCAAATTGTTTGGGCGGTGAGCCATCCCATGAGTAAAACTAACACCACCACTACCCTTTTCGCCTTTGACCCAAACAACAACATGGCAACACTGGTTTCTGCACCAGCAGGCTCATGGCCCAACACCGGCGGCAACGCCAACATTGTACCCACCATCGCAAATGGTCAGGTATTCGTAGCCAGCAATAAGCAACTGCAAATCTTTGGACTCAAACCCAGCCACCAAAACCCGCGCCACAAAGCCGGGCTATAGTTCTTTACACTTCATCGCACACAAAGGGCCGCTCGCATTGTGCGAGCGGCCCTTAACTGTCCTGCGGCATGCAGCCGAACTCTATCCTGCCAACTCTTCCAGTATCTTCTCGTCGAAGTCGAAGTTCGAGTAGACGTTCTGCACATCGTCCTGATCTTCCAGTGCTTCCAGCAGACGCAGCATCGTCTTGGCGTTTTGCCCTTCCAGCTCAATATAGACCGCCGGAACCAAACCCACCGAAGCCGACTCGGGCGTAATGCCAGCCTTCTTCACTGCTTCCAAAACGCCTTCGTAGGCTGGCGGAGCGGTCACTACATCCCAATAATCACCGTCATCGCGTAAGTCGTCGCCACCGTTTTCCAGCACGATGCCCATCAGGTCATCTTCCTTGGCTGCCGACTTCGCCACCACGATCGAGCCCTTTTTGCTGAAGTTGTAGCTCACTGCACCTGACTCGGCCATGTTGCCACCGAACTTCGCGAACGCATGGCGGATTTCGCTCACCGTCCGGTTCCGGTTGTCGGTGGTAAGCTCCACCAGTACGCCCACGCCGCCGGGGCCGTAGCCTTCCAGCATAAATTCTTCGTAGTTCACGCCGGGCAATTCGCCAGTGCCGCGCTGAATCGCTTTCTTGATGTTATCGCCCGGCATGTTTTCCGCCTTGGCATCGGCAATGGCCGACCGCAGTCGGGGATTGCCGTCCGGGTCGCCCCCGCCGCTTTTGGCCGCCATGCTGATTTCTTTGATGATGCGGGTGAATATCTTGCCGCGCTTGGCATCCAGCGCGCCCTTTTTATGCTTGATTGTTGCCCATTTTGAGTGGCCAGACATGGCTAGACCTCGTGTTCTCTCGTCAGCTTATGAGTGCGCAGGTAAACGCAACACGTAATCTTATCACGGAGTTGCAAATCATCTTAGCCCGCGAATGCGGGGGTGCCCTTGCCCCAGCCAAGCCCAGCCAAGAAACGGTCGTCGCCCGAAGGGCGGGACGCTCCATCGCGACACCGCACCCGACCCCACCCTAGTGGGCTGCCAAATCATTCCGCGCCCCGCGCCCGGTAGGCCCACACCACGGCCAGCAGCGGCGGGGCTAGCAGCACACCCCATCCCGGAATCACAATCCCCAGCACAATCGGCGCCACAATGGACGCCCACAGCGGTACCCTGGCCTTCCGTCGCAGCAGAGTCGGCTGCAAAACCAGTTCGTCCAGCACCATAATCACCAAATAAAGCCCCAACAGCCAAAGCATAGCCACCAAAAGGCCGTCGGGCCCCACCGTAAATGTCAAACTGGCCGCAGGGCCAGCCAGCGCCAGCACGGGCCCTAAATACGGCACCAAATGGAAGAAAAACGCCAGAATCGCCCACAGTATCGCCAGCGGAACATGCAGAAACCAGAGGCCTAGCCCCCACAAAACACTGGCAATCAGCGCCGACCACAACCGCGCAACTGCCCAGTTCTTCAGCGCCTCCAGCGTCAACCGAAAGTGCTCCCAAAACGTCATAAGGATTAGGATGACACAAGGGTCGCCACAATATCGGGCAGTCCGCGTCATCTGCTCTGGGCTCGGGTTCGTCTTATTGATTGCGTGGTAGCGTTTTATTGCGTGGTAGCGAAACGTAGTACGCGGTGCACCCATAGGTTGAGGGTTACAACTTTGGCAACACTCACGCATTCGATGGATACAGCCCCAAGCGATTCGCAGACACGGTTGCTGGAGATCGCAGACTTCGATCTGGTGGTGCGCAGCTATCAAAGGCGCATCTATCGCACCCTGCTGGGCAGGCTCCGCGATCCGGACCTCGCTGACAACCTGACGCAAGAAACCTTTATCCGCGCCTACGAGAAACGAGCCAGCTATCGCGGTGAGAGTTCGCTGGTGGTCTGGCTCACCCGCATCGCCATCAATCTTTCGCTCGACCATTACCGCAACCGTCGTGCCAACTTCTGGCGCAACTTGGTGGGCATGGATGGCGACGATGGCCAAGACGGTTACGCAGAAGTAGTCGCTGCCCATTCCTCAGATCCGCTGGCGTCGCCCGAACGAGCCGCCGCCGCGCGGCAAGAACTTGAACAAGTTTGGAAGGTCGTGGGGAAACTTTCAGAAAAGCAGCGTTCGGTCTTCCTTCTGCACTTTGTAGAAGGTATGACTTTGCAGGAGGTCGCCGAGGTAATGGGATTACACCTAGGCAGCATCAAGACTCACCTGACGCGAGCTTTGAAGGTAGTGCGCGGCAAAAAGCCCGCACCCAGAATTGAGGCACCAGCATGAAGATACATTTGGATGAACTCGAATTGATGCAAGCCGCACCAGCAAGTGCGGAACTCGACCCGCGCGTAAAGTTGCACCTCGCTGCTTGCGACGAATGCCGTGCCGCACTCAACCAGGTCAGCACCCTGCGCATCCGTATGAATGATGCCATGGCCCTAGCCGCCGACCAACCAGACGAGTTCTGGCATCGGCAGCAAGCTGCCGTCCGCACCCGCATCGCCGCAGCGCAGCGCGAACCGGTTCGCGCCAGCCGTGGCATGTTGGCAGCACTCGGCGCGGCTGGCTTGGCCACAGCCCTGCTGGCGGGCACCGTGGTGTGGAATGTAAACCATCGCAGCAACGATCCATTGGCAGTCGCGGCGCACGCTGCACACGCCGCGCAAACCCCGCAGGGGAACGCTACTCCGGGCACTGTCAACCAAACCCGCGCCGGCTCCGTCCTTTACAACAGCGGAACGAATGCAGCGGACTCAGACCACGAAATGCTTGTTGCGATCGAACAAGAGTTAGATGGCGGAGCACCGGACGCACTCTCCCCCGCGATGGGCTTGGTCTCGGAGGTACGCAAGGCGCAGGCTGCCACCTCGGTCAGGCTGAAAAAATCTTCGAAGCAGTAAGTAGGCGATAAGTCCCAAACAAGATTGCGCACGAACCGAAAACGAACCGACAACGAACCGACAACGAACCAAAAACGAACCAAAAACGAACCGAAGGAGTTTGAACATGAATATGATTCGCGTAATGGCACTGGCGCTCGCGCTGCCCATGGCAGCCTTGGCGCAGGCTCCGCCCACGGCGGATGCCCCCGCTCCGCCGCCCTTTGGCGCGCACGGGCCGCATGGCCCGATGGGCAAGTGGTGGAAGGATTCTGACACCGTAAAGAAGCTGAACCTGACTGATACCCAGATGACGCAACTCGACACTCTGGTGGCTGGCAAGCACGAGAGGATGATGCAACTCGGTCAAGCAGCGGAAGCCGAAAGCACCAAGCTCAAGGGCTTGCTCAACACCGACGCGCTGGATGAAGGCCTAATCAACGCGCAACTGGAAAAGGTTCTGGCAGCACGCAGCAACCTGGAACGCGAGTTCACCAGCATGTTGCTGGGCTCCCGTAAAATCCTCACCCTGGAGCAGTGGCGTCAACTCGAAGCCCTGCACCCCATGGGCGACCACTTGAAGCACTTCCGCCACGGCGGGCCTGACGGCGCAGCGCCGCCGCCCCCCGGAGACGGATTCTAACCCGCTAGCAACGCCAGTTCGTTCCACCAGCTCCGTAAAAGGAGATCGGGCAATTACGGCCCTGCCCGAGAGCGGCCGCCAGACACCACCCCCGTCTGGCGGCCTCAATGTTTTTCACAACGGTTTCCATTGCTCGAATTCCCAAACCAATTCCCAAACCAATTCCCAAACCAACGATCCGTTTTCTCCGTGAACCCTGTGCCACCCCGTGCCCAGTGAAGCCCACCGTGGCCCAGTGGCGCATTTTGCACCGTTCTTGAAACTCGAAACTCGAAACTTGCCACTTTCCCCAATGCTAAAATCTAGGCAACACCCCACGGAGGCCCCATGAAATTCGGCGTGCTGGTTTTTCCCGGCTCTAACTGCGACCACGACGCGTACTGGACTGCCTCCAAGGTCCTGAAGCAGCCGGCCACGCTGCTTTGGCATGGCTCCCACGACCTGGAAAACTGCGACGCCATCATCGTCCCCGGGGGCTTTGCTTATGGTGACTATCTGCGTACTGGCGCGATCGCCAGTTTTTCGCCGGTCATGGAAAGCGTCCGCAAGTTTGCCGCGGGCGGCGGCATCGTCATTGGCATCTGCAACGGCTTTCAGATTCTTTGCGAAAGCGGCCTGCTGCCCGGCGCGCTGATGCGCAACGTCGGCCTGCGCTATGTGTGCAAACCGGTCCACGTGCGCGTAGAGAACGCCGACACCCCCTTCACCAATGCCTGCAAACCGGGCGCAGTGCTCGAAATCCCCATCGGCCACATGGAAGGCAACTACTTTTGTGACGACACCACGCTCGCTGACCTGAAACGCGGCAATCGCATTCTATTCCGCTACGTGAATCCGCAAGGCGAAGCGACCGCTCAGGCCAATCCCAACGGCTCGCTAGAGAACATTGCCGGCATTGCCAGCGAAGGCTTCAACGTGCTCGGCATGATGCCGCACCCCGAACGCTCAGCCGAAGCCATACTCGGCTGCAGCGACGGGTTGAGGGTTTTCCAGAGCCTGGCCGGGGCCATGGTGAAGGCTTAGTTGCAAATCCCATGTTGCCCGAATAAGTCGCCGAGTCACGAGGAGCATCTTTTATGAGCGCACAGATCGGTCCGCTATCGCAGCCCAACGTCCAGCAAGCCGTTCCCTTCTTCAGGGTCGCTAGCATAGAAGACTCGTTGCGCTTTTATGTCGATGGACTGGGCTTCGTGGTGAAGCACACCTGAACGCCTGAAGGCAAAATTCGCTGGTGCTGGCTGGCGCTGGGCGGCGCTGCGATCATGCTGCAGTAGTGCGGTGCGAACCATGCCCTGGCGAAGAAGGATGGCGCACCGGATACGCCTGGCATGGGCGTCTCGATTTGCTTCCAGTGCGCAGATGCTGTGGCGCTCTATCGCGAGTTTATGGCCCGCAGAGTTCCATGCAAGGAGCCGTTCGTTGGCAACCATATGTGGGTTGTCATCGTGTCCGACCCGGACGGCTTCAAGCTAGACTTCGAAAGCCCCACGGATGTGCCTGAGGAAACCACGCTTTCGGAGTGGGAGCTTAGCACTGGGTGACGTGTTACAGGCGCGGCGCTGACCAGTGTCTTGACCTTGTGCTCATGATGTCTACATCATGAGGTCTGGAATTACCGATCCGTCAGACCAGCCCCGCGCGACTCTTATGTGTGCCCTTTCAGCATCCGCACGCGAACTGCACGTGCATCGGGTCAGGTGTAGCGAAGTGGCGGCCATCGCTCCATCCATGTCTCGCCCAGATGTCGAACCACCAAAGTGGCAACGTGCATTGCAGCGGCTTGCGCCTTGGGTTATGCATCGGATCCCAGTCAATAGCCAGACCAAAGGCATGCATCGAGGGCGAACCCGCGCCCCGCACACTGCGAAAATTGTAGCCGCCTCCGGTCACGTCCAGTCGTTGCTGATGCAGCCACGCGCGCACCGCGTCATCGCTGGCTCCCTGTCCGCATTGCTGCCGTGCATAGAGCCAGACCTCTTCCATTACTTGCAGAAAACTCTCTTGCACGCCCACGTGCATGGAGATTGCTGCCACCGACACAAGCTGGGTTGGCGACTGCTGGTAGTGCAGGTGCCAGCCATCAGGCGGGGCTACGCGGCGGATATTGGCCGCTTCCCACGCTAAATCTTTTGCGCCGTCCGGCAGAAAAGGATTGCCAAATTCGGCGCACACTTCCTCCATCCCATGCGGAACCGCCATGGGAGCAACAGTAAGAATCGGCACAGCCACCTCCGCAATAGCCCCTACTTCGGTTATAGCGGCGTAGCTTTCTTAAGTCTCGATTGGCAAGCGATTTCTGAAAAATATTTGCCCGGCGTCCCAGAACGGGAAGCCACCTTTGCCACTGGCTCAGCAGGTCGCCGAACCCAACTTACTTCCCGACCACCCACGCATACTGCTTTGCATCCAATGGAACCACACTCAGCCGCCCTTCACGCACCAGTCGCGAGTCAGCAAACACTGCCTCGGCCTTGCACTCCGCCAGCGTCACTGGCTTATGCAGCCGCTTGCCTACCTTGATCCGCACCACTGGTACCTTGGGGTCGCTTGCGTCCACGCTCACTACTGTGGCCGTACCTATTGCCGTCTTCTCGTCGCCGGTGTGATAAATCACCAACTTAGTGCCCGGCGACATCTCCCGCAGATTCTTCACCGCAGCGGGATTTGTCACACCATCCCAAATCGTCTCCTTGTCGCGTTGCAGGTCAGCAAACGAGTAGACGCTGGGCTCAGTCTTCAATAGGAAAGCAAAAGCGGCGGCGGATTCAGCTACAGGAGGCATGGCGAGTTCCTCAATGCGCGCAATTCTAGCGCTTAGGGTTGGGGGAGCCGTCAGCTTTCGGCGCGTCAGCTTTCGGCGCATTTTCCTTCGCACCGTCTTTCGCACCGTCTTTCGCCGCATCCTTCGGGGCATCTGCCGCCGGAGTCTGCTTATAAATCGAATACTGCTCTTGCGGCGTCTTCAGCTTGATGGTGATTTCCACGTCGTCCTTGTTGATGTCGAAGTCTTCGCCATAGGTCTGCAAGCCGTGGGCC
>JANXUR010000086.1 GCA_025356095.1 Acidobacteriaceae bacterium
AAACCGCAGGCGGGGGATGGACTCTGACATCTGGCACGAAGCTCACGGGCACCTATCAAGCAACCACGGTGTTTCCTGCATTCGCCGAAGCTGGCAGTTGAAGCGTGTCCGATGTGTTCGGGGTTGACGCTGTAGGAAACCGGCACGACTACCTGCCGAGCGAGCTGCGAGCTCTCGGCTTCCCCACCACTCTTTTCAACGGCCCAGCACTCACGATCACGCCAGCCAGCCTGAGCTTTGGTACGCAGGACTTAACGACGCAATCTCCCCCACAGCTAGTCACCGTCAAGAACAGCAGTATAGTCCTTGCGGACATCAGTAGCGTAACCATTGGCGGCACCAATCCGAGCGACTTCATCAACTCAGATGGTTGTGGCACGGTTCTGGCGGCGGGTGCGAGTTGCACCGCATCCATCAGCTTTCAGCCCACTGTTCGTGGAGCGCGCAATGCCACGTTGAACGTCGTCGGCGACGTGGGCAGCATTCCGCAGGTGGTCGCGCTGAGCGGCACAGGCGATGCCCTGAGCGTTTCCGCTGCGTCGTTGAACTTTAGCGGCGTAGCCGTTGGCAGTTCGGCACAGCAGACGGTGACGCTGACCAATCTTGGCAACAAGTCGGTTTCCCTGGGCGCGATCAGCCTGAGCGGTAAGAACAAGAACGACTACGCCCAGTCGAACACCTGCGGCAGTAGCTTGGGTTCAAAGAACACCTGCACGATCACTGTGACTTTTACGCCGGGTTTCAAGAACTCCACGCGAACGGCGTCGCTTAACATCCCCAACAGCGGAACGGGGACAAACAGTGTGCAACAGGTGAGCCTGACCGGCATGGGGCGGTAGCGGCTCGCAGCCCGGCTGCGGTCAGGTAGCGGGAAGGCTGGCGCGGCTGGGTCTGCCCCCTTTTCGTTTGCCTCAACCGTCGCTGCAAGTCCCTTTCTTGCAAACAGTTTGCATCACTCCATGTTGTACTCAGTCACGCTCCAGTGCGCTTGGGGTTGGTTACACCGCAAGCGAAGGTCTGAAAGCCGCCCGGCGCTATCCGGGCGGCATTTTCTTGTATCGCAGCGACCCAAACTCCGGTAATCTTTTCACATCGCCAGCCGCCGTGTAGGCTTGCTTCAGGTAGAAGTTAGCAACTATTTCCGACTACCTGCCCCGCCGCGTAGCCGATTCAGGAATCGGCCATTGAACTCTCCTATTTGTAGTGCTTCATCTCGCTCAAATTTGCGCAACACTTCGAGTGAAACGAGCGACGCGGGGTCCTCAAGTCGCCCCAGCGGCGCGCGACAACCGAGTGAAACGAGTACGTCCCATGCACCCGGCTTGGAGACTGCTGCTGCTGCCGCACCTGGGGTAGCCATCCCGGCCAGCTCGGGAGGTGCCGCGCCCGCCACTGGCAACGGGCAGGTGCGAGTGATCGTTGCCGACAGCCATTGCATCTTCCGGCTCGGCATTTCGCGCATTCTGGAGCAGCACTCCGACCTTCGCGTGGTGGCTGAAGCAGAAACCTATGGCGAAACGCTGACGGCGGCGATGCAGTGGGAAGCCGAGGTACTGCTATTCGAGGCGCAGTTGATTGGCGAAGTGGCTCAGGCTGTCTCCGCGATCCTGGCCAAGGCGCCAGAATTGCGCATCGTGGTGGTAGGCGACATGGCACCTGCGGCACAGACGCTGGAGATGCTGCGCCGCGGCGCGCAGGGTGTGGTGGATCGCTCCATCGAACCAGATCTGCTGGTAAAGTGTGTTCGCTGCGTGGCGTCGGGCGAGCCCTGGCTCAGTCACCAGATTACGCACTGGATTCTGGGCGCGTATCGCAATCTGGCGGCGCATAGCGGCACCTCCAATACCCGGCTCACGCCGAAAGAAGTCTTCATCGCCAATTGCGTGGTGCAAGGCATGCGGAACAAAGACATCGCGGAACAAGCGCGGACGACCGAGCAAGTGGTTAAAAATTATCTGCGCAAAATTTTTCACAAAGTTCAGGTCTCTGACCGCATGGAACTCGCCATGTATTTGGTAGAGCATCCCATTCAAGATGGTATTCCGCTGGATTTAGACAAGCGCGACGTAAGTGTGCGGCCCGTGGCGGCGGAACAGGCAAAGCCCAAAGCGGCAGCAGCGGCAGCTGGACGCTAGGAGCAGGCAGAAGGCCGGCGGCAAGTGCAAGTGCCGACTCCAGGGCGTTTGCTCGGTGCGGAACCCGTGAAGGCGCCGCCCAACAAGGAATTTGCGCGAGCATCCGCCCCGCAAATCCGCGCTGGGCATGGCGATCGCACGCCCGCAGCTTGCAGCAAGGCGCGGCAACCCATAAAATCAAGAAAGCATCTTCCTGCGGGCGTCCCTGCCCGCGCTTGCAGCTTCCCAAGGAGAGATGGCCGAGTGGTTTAAGGCGCACGCTTGGAAAGCGTGTGTAGGTGAAAGCCTACCGTGGGTTCGAATCCCACTCTCTCCGCCATTACGTCGTTCCAAGACATCCTAGGAAGTCCAATCCAACGCAATAACACAATGAAAACAAACATTTTATCGCCTCATAGCGTCCATCGGGATGCGATGGAAGCCAGCGACTGGTGCGGGTACACTTGTGGGGTACATAAACAATCACTGGTCAACACGAATGGCACTTTCCCGGCGACCAAAACATCCGGAGGCCAATGAGCAACAACACCATCCTTAAAGCGCTGGAGCGCATGGGCTACAAGGGACGTATGACCGGACACGGCTTCCGTGGGCTGGCTTCCACAGTTTTGCACGAGCAGGGCTGCAACCACGACCACATCGAATTGCAGTTGGCGCACGCCCCGCCGATTCTGCTGCGTGGGGCACACGTGCTTCCAACTACTTGTGATGCAGATCGTAGATTCCAGTCCAGTTCGTGGGCGGAATGAGGTGGAATTGCATGCAGCGATCGTGCATCACCTGCGCCGGGCCATCCTCTGGGAAGTCGCGAAGCAGAGCGGCAAAACGCTCGGCGGCCAAGCGCCAGTCTTCCGCTGCATAGGCTGCCATCGCTTCCCCATAGGCGCGGATGCGGGGGGCAAAGGCTGGACTCTGGCTGGCGTCGCCGAGTAACTCGTAAATTGCCACCGCCTCGCGTTCCCGTCCCTTAACGCGGATACGGTCGAGCAAGCGGGCGGCGAACTGTTCGTGCACCAGAGTCCATGTGGCCTCAGTGATCAGAATGTGGCAGCGGTACTCCTTGTTTACGCCTTCCAGCCGCGAGGCGAGATTTACATTGTCGCCAATCACCGTCCAGGAGAGCCGCCGGTCGGAACCCATGTTGCCCACGTTCATGGTGCCGGTATGGATGCCCACACCGATATCAAACTGCGGCTTGCCCAGACTCTTCCAGCGGGCATTGAGCTGTTCCAAGCGGCGCATCATCTCCAAGGCACTACGGCAGGCTCGTGCAGCGTGGTCTTGCTGCGGGTACGGCGATCCCCAGAAGGCCATCACGGCATCGCCAATGTACTTGTCGAGCGTACCTTGCTCCTGGAAGACGGCATCCGTCATCTGGCTGAGATATTCGTTGAGTAACTGGACGACGGCGCAAGGTTCGAGCGTCTCAGAAATTGTAGTAAAACCCCGGATGTCGCTGAACATCACAGTCAGCTCCCGGGACTCGCCTCCCATGCGGATATAACGCTCCGGGTCTTTTTCGATGAGGGCAATCACGTCTGGTGAAAGATATTGGCCAAAGGTCTTGCGTACTCTGCGCTTCTCGCGCTCCTCAAAAACCATGCGATAGCTGGTGACGGCGGCGTAGTTCACAATGAGGGTAGTTGCAGGAATGACGAGACTAAGCCAGCGCCCCTGAATGGCGAAAGCCCAATAGACAAAGCCGCAGAATGCAGCAAGCGTCAGCAATACGGTGGCCGTGGCAAGTAACGGCCGCAGCAAGCAAAACAGCGCGCCGAAGGCCAGTCCAAAGAGAAGGATGAGTGCGGCATCAGTCAGCTCCTCCCAGATGCCGCGGGTCAAGAAGCCTCTCCCGGCTTCGTCACTGTGGAGCAGGTTGTCCAAAATGTTTGCGTGGACTTCCACGCCCATGTAAGTGCGCCCATGCCCTTGGTAGGGCGTGGTACGGATATCGCCGATGCCGATGGCCGTTGCGCCGACCAAGACGATCTTGTCGCGAAAGGCGTCAGCAGGCACGGTACCTTGCAACACGTCCCACATGGAGTAGTGGGTATAAGTTTGGTAGGGGCCGACGAAATTGATGAGGGTAGTGCCGTCGCGGGAGGGGTGAAGGCTGGTGGCACCCATCTCTAGTCGCTCCAAACCGTTGGGGGCAATATAGGCCGCCACCTGCTGGTCGGGTAGCTTGTGATACTCGCGCAGCATCTCTAAGGCTAAAGAGGGAAAGAGGTAAAAGTCTTTGTCGTGATAGTAACCCAGTACTAACAGGGCATGGCGTAGAGTGCCATCGGCGTCGGACGCGATATCGAGATATCCATAAGAAGCTGCCGCGCTAGCCAAGGGTGCAATATTCGCCTCTGTGCCAGAGGCCACGGACCCGCCGTTCGCCGTCCAGGCCTGCCCTAGATCGAAGGGAGTACCTGCATTGCCCACGGGGATCATTTGGGGAATGGCCTTGCCCCAGACAATGTTGAAATACTCTTCCGCCCGAGCGGGATTCACTCCCTTGACGCGATCGCGATCGAGAAAAAAATGCCCTAGAAGCACGTTGCCGGAGCGCTTCATCGCCGCAGCGAAGGCAGCGTCTTGATCGGAGCTTACTTCCAGTTCCGCGATGGTGCGGCGCGTCTCCGGCGACGCCGAAGAGCCCAGGCGGTTGCGAAGGCTAAGGAGTGCGGCGGTTGCGGAATTGGATTCCGCAGTCGGGAAAGTAACGTCAAAGCCGACTATCTTCGCACCACCGGCATGAAGCACATCCACCAGTTGCGCGTAGGACTTCCGCGGAAAGGGGTAGGAGCCAGTGTTTTGCAGGGTCTTGTCGTCAATCCCGACGATGACGATCTGTTCGTCGTGCTGGCGCTCTCCCCGCAGGGCAAAGCGCAAGTCGAGTGTGCGCTCCTCAATCTGCTGCACGAAGACGAATCCGGCGCGCTTGTTCTCCCCAATGCCAGTGAACGCGAACAGTACCAGACCGCCCAGGGTGACGGCCAGAACCAAGCCTGCATCCACATAGCGGACGGGGACACTACCCAGCCAACGCGCGAGCTTTCTTAGCAGGTTCGCCATAGGGCAAATGGGGCCGGAGCGTTTGCGAAGTGATCGGGTACCAGCCGCAGCTCCGCTGCAAGCCTAAGGCGTTCCCTTCCTCTGGATATTCGAGCCGCCCCGTGTCGCGACGATTCCAATCACCACACCGGCAACTGCCACCGCACCGATGGTGATCCACGTCCACTTGCCCAGATGGTGCGAAGCAGTGGCGGCAGACGATCCAGCCGCAGACCCTGCCCCGCTGGTCTCCGTCTCCTGCATGCTGGCTGTGAGTTCAGCGGAGGATGCCGCGGCGGCGATCGAGCCTGCCGATAGACCGCTGACCACAGCCTTCTGGCCCGCAGTAAGGCGCGTTGCCTGCGCTGCGCCGGTTGCTCCAGCTGGGCTGGATGCTGCCGCCGCCCCGGCGATCGCGGAGACCGTCACCACACCCTTATAGCAAATTACCGTGGTTTGGGAATCCACGTAACTCACGTAAAAATCGGTGCCCACCACGCCAATCACGGCATTAGGGGTTTTTACCTCGAACTTGCCGCCGGACTGCGTTACCTTTACGACTTTGCTCCGAAGCTTGCCTACGCTGAGTTCCAGTTCGGTTTGTTGGGATGCGGTTTCGTGCCGCGTTACCCGCATTTGGCTGCTGGAACCAAGACTAAGAATGGAGCCATCACTCAGGCCAGCGCGCATGCGACCGCTGGGCCCGGTGCGCAGCAGGTCATTGGCCGCGAGTTCTTCCTTCAACTGCGCCGGCTTCTCATTGCGCGAAGCATCGGGAATGAGCGCCTGAATGTGCCCAGCAGCAGGGTCGGCTGGCGCCGCGAAGGCGGCAGGTGCTCCGGAAAGCACCGTGCATAAAACCAAAGCAACTGCTTGACGGAATCGCATGAGGTGCCTCCCTAAACTTCTCTTGCATTCTTACAGATAATTTCTAACTGTCAATGTAATTCCAAACGCTCTTTACGCAAGTAACCGACTCTAGAGGCCTTCTAGAAAGGCGAAGGCAGACTTGAGCGCAGCTTCTACGCCATCCGCATGGGTGTTGTCTCCGTTGATTTCCAGTAGCAGCGGCGGAGCGAGTGGCGCACGGCGGAGCAGGTGCATGGCGGCCTTCCAGTCCACGTCTCCCCCGCCCGGCCAGCGATGGGAGTCGCGGGTTCCGCAATTGTCGTGAACATGAGTCGAACGGATATGATGCTGCAGTTGTTGAAACTCCGCCTCCACCCCACCCGCCATGTGGGCGTGACCTACATCAAAACAAACTGCAAGTTGCGGGTGAAGGGAAAGCAAGTGCAGAAGCGCTGAGGGCGCGGATATCTGATTGGGGATATTTTCGAGTAATAGTTGGACTCCACAACTGTCGGCTGCTGCTGCAATCCGGTGTACTGACTCCTGCGCTGCCTGCAGTTGGCCGCGGGCCAATTCGTCACCGGCCATGCCAACATGCTGCACTAGGAACTGGAAGGGAATGTACTGCGCCACCGTGAGCGCGCTTAGCACTTCATCCACGGCGCGATTGCGATCGTTAACTGCCAAAGCCGTGATGTCCACACAATACCCTCCGGCCTCGCCCCACGCGGTATCCGTATAGAGTGGCGAGTGCAGCGAATGGAGAGGCACCCCACTGGAGGCAAACCATGCCGCGATTTCTTCCACCTGCCGTGGATCGCGATAGTCGAAGTGCTGGCGAGCGCAGAATATTTCAATGGCCTCCGCTCCGGCCCGTGCGAGCTGATCCAGCAGCGGCGGTGTGAGTTTCTGCTCCGTAAAGACGTAACTTGAGATGGCGTGCCGCATGGGTTTGATGGGTTTGATGGGTTTGATGGGTTTGATGGGTTTGATGGGTTTGATGGACATGTGCGGGCCTAGCTGCCCGGGTGGTGGGAACCTGCCGCCACCCGAGCCCGCTGAAAGTCTTGAATGTCGCCCATCGCCACAATGATCATGCCAGCCTGCAAGGGAGTGTCGTAGGCAGGGTCCACTACAAACTGGTTCTCACTGGCGCGACCAGGAATGTATAGCGCTAGCGGAAGCAGCTTGAAGGTAGCCCGTAGATCGGCCGACGCCAGCGGCATACCAGCCCATGCCGATTTCTCGCCCACTTCGATCTGTTCCACCCGCAAGGTATGCGACCGCTCGCGGAGCATCATGTCCAGGAAATTGACAGCGTGGGGCCGCATCAGTTCACTCGCCATGCGCAATCCCCCGATGCGACTGGGGGAGACGGTAGCGCTGGCACCAGCCCGGGTCAGGCGGTCGGCAAACTTCTGGTCATTGGCGCGCGCCACCACGCGCAACTTCGGATATCTCTGCCGGGCCAGCACGGTGATCACCAGATTGTCTTTTTCATGCGGCAGGCAGGCGATGACGCCGCCGGCCTGGCGGATCCCGGCGCGATCCAGCACTTCTTCTTCGGTCGCATCGCCCACCACGTATAGCAGATCACCGAAGAGGTCGGGTTGCAGTTCTTGCCAGCGCTTGATGTTCTCTTCCGAGCAGTCCACCACCACGTAAGCCCCGCCAGCTTTGTGAATCTCTTCCACGGTGTGCCGCCCAGTGTCGCCGAGGCCGCAAAGAATGGAATGGCCCGACAGATGATCAATCCGCTTTTGCATGCCCCGCCTCCAGAATGGATTCTTGCTTTCCATCTCCAGCAGAAAAGCTGCTACGACGGAAAAAACATAGACCGTGACCGCAACCCCAAACAGAACGACGAAAATATTAAAGACGCGCAATGCCGGATTGCCAGCAGTGTTGACGATTTCGCCGTATCCGACTCCGGCCACCGTGATCACACTCATGTAGAGTGCATTGAGGAATGAGACCGAAGGCCCGCCGAGAACTCGGTAGCCAGCCGTGCTGAGCGCTACCAGCAGCAGTAGAAGAATCGCCGCTGTGCGCAACCGTTTTCCAAGGGGCATCGTCAAGTCCGTCTTACCTTGATGCTACTGTGCTTTTCTGAAGAGAATTAGTAAGCCCGCCGGAGACTTACCGGCACCATTCGTCAATCATATTCGCCACTAAGCCACTCCAGCCAGTCTGGTGGCTAGCCCCCAAACCCATTCCCGTGTCGCCATGATAGTACTCGTGAAACAGAATGCAATCCCGCCAATGGGGATCCTGTTGGAATTTCTCGTACTTTCCTGCACTGGGGCGAATTCCATTCCCGTCTCGCTTGAAGATGCCGATCATACGCCTACCGAGATCGGCTGACATCTCTGAGAGGGACATGGTTCCGGAGGGAGACTGGGAGGTCGAGACTCTGAACTCGGCCCCGAGTGCTTCGTCAAAGCGTAGCAACGACTGCATCAACAGATAAGTAGTGGGAAACCAAATTGGGCCCCGCCAGTTGGAGTTCCCGCCCATTAGTTTGCCATCCGCTTCACCAGGTTCGTATTTCACCGAGCGGTCGCCAAACACAAAAGGCGCATCCCGATGCACCCGCGACAAGCTGCGGACGCCGTGCTCGGACAGGAACTCGTCAGGATTCCCCACCCGCTCCATCACCCGCTTCAGTTGGCAGGGATCCACGATGGAGAGCACATAGCGCTGGTTACTGTCTCCCGTCCGGAAGCAGGCGTGGCCCACCAAGTCGGCACGATTTTCGAAAAACCAATCGAGGTCGGCTAGAAACGTAGGATGGCCGACCAACTGGTTCCGGTCGAGAACCTCCACAGCAAACAGCGGGATCAGCCCCACCGCCGAACGCAGGCGGAACTTCTTGAACTCGCCATTGGGGTAACGAAGCACGTCGTAGAAGAAACCATCCGCTTCATCCCACAACTGATAGTCGCGGCCGCCCATGCGCTTCATCGCGGCACCAATGTAGATAAAGTGCTGGAAGAACTTGGTGGCTAAACCCTCATAGGCAGCATTCGTTTTCGCCAGCTCCAGGGCAATCCGCATCATGTACAGGCAAAAGTGGCCCATCCACCCGGTGGCGTCGGATTGCTCCAAGGTGGCCCCGTCGGGCATGGCCGCGCCGCGGTCAATCACCGTGATGTTATCCAGCCCCAGAAACCCGCCTTCGAAGACGTTATTGCCCTCGCTATCCACCCGATTGACCCACCACGCAAAGTTGATCAGCAGTTTGTGGAAGCACTTCTCCAGCCACTGCGAATCGCCGCGCCCAGCCTGTGCCTTTTCCTGTTGGTAAACCCGCCAGCACGCCCAGGCGTGCACGGGAGGATTGATGTCGGAGTACTCCCATTCATAAGCGGGGATTTGTCCATTGGGGTGTAGGAATTGCTCAAACAGCAAATCCCATAAGTTTCCCTTGGCAAATTCCACATCCACCAGCGCCAAGGTTACGCACTGAAACGCCAAATCCCATGCGGCGAACCAAGGGAACTCCCACTTGTCGGGCATGGTCATGACGCGCATGGAGTTCAAGTGGCGCCAATGGGTGTTGCGCCTATGTTTGCGCGATTCGGGGGGGGGCGAAGCCGGGTTATCCCCTTCCAGCCAGCGCTGCACGTCGAACAGATAAATCTGCTTACTCCACAACATGCCGGCAAGAGCTTGCCGCTGGATCACCTTCTCTTCTGGAGTGGCCTGCGGCGGCTGCACCGCAGCGTAGAATTCGTCGGCGTCTGCGCGACGTTGTGCCACGACAGCATCTACCTCCGCCATTGGCTCTCGCAGGGAATTCGGCGTCAATCTAAGCCGTACCACGAACGAATCTCCGGGCGCGATGGTGGCGCGGTAGTGGATGCCGGACTTGGTTCCCACCCGCAGGGGGTTGGTGCTGTCCTCGCCCCCAACAATTGAACGATGGAAGGCATCTTTCACGTAGGGCGTGGAATTCTGGGAACCGTACAAGCGCTCATCGTTGGTTTCGTTGTTTGTGAACAGAGGCTCACCGCCGGGTGCTGCATAAAGGAATCTCTTCCCCAGCCGGTAGGGGAAGCGCAGGCTCGCTGGCGGCTTGGCGGCGGAATCGTCGGCGCAGAGAACGATCGCGCCATCCGCATTCTCCATTTGCGTGATTACAGGCTGTGGCTCAACCTCTCCATTCCATCCCCAGGTCTTGCGAAACCAAAGCTGTGGCAGTAGATGAATCTCCGCGGGATCGGGGCCGCGATTGAACGCCTCCATGCGGATGCAGATATCTTCCGGGCCGCTTTTGGCATATTCGACAACGACGTCAAAATAGCGATCCTCGTCGAAGATTCCGGTATCGAGCAATTCGTACTCGCCTTCACTCGCTCCCCTACGGTTGTTTTCCTCAATTAATTGTTGATATGGGAATGCGGCCTGCGGATACTTGTAGAGCATTCGCATGTAGCTATGGGTGGGAGTGTTGTCGAGATAGAACCAATACTCTTTGACGTCTTCGCCGTGCTTACCCTCATTCCCGGAGAGTCCGAACATGCGTTCCTTGAGGATGGGATCCTTGCCGTTCCACAAGGCGAGTGCGAATACCAGGATTTGATAGCGGTCGCAAATCCCGGCAATACCGTCTTCACCCCAGCGGTAGGCTTTGCTGCGAGCGTGGTCGTGCGGAAAGTACTCCCACGCAGTGCCGTGCGGGCTATAGTCCTCGCGGACGGATCCCCAGGATCGTTCGCAGACATAGGGGCCCCATTTGCGCCAGGGCTGCACCGGTCCCTCGTAGGGTTCGGTCAGACGCTGCGACTCCTGTGTGCCAAAAAAAGAGGCAGGGTTCTTCGCGGTATCGAAAGGAGCGGAATGGCTCGGTTCTGCAGTCATGGGACTCAGGGCCTCGGTGCGGGAGGCGGGGTCTTCTCCGCCGCCAGCAGCGCGTTCACTTTCTGTAACTGCGCCGCAAAGCGCGGGGCACTGTAGGCCGAGGGATTATTCACCAGATCGAAGAGTCCGGCGATGGCTTTCCCAGTGGGCGTATCGTTGTTCTTGTCGGTTCCGCTGTAGGCGGTGTAAAGATCATCTAGTGTCATTGCCGACTGCTCGGCTGCGCGTTCGCCCTTCGCCGATATCCGGGCACCGTCTTCTGCCAGGCCTCGCATTAGCCGAAGCGTGGTCCCGCGGTCAAACGTGGCGCTTTCGAACTGCTTTGCCAACTGTTGCGCTGCCGCCGCTGCGCGGCCTGCGGCTTCACTAATCTCTTGGCGATTGCCGCTCAAGTGGCCCATCAGATGGGCAAGCTTCGTCATTTCGGAGTCGAGCTGCTGCAAAGAATCGCGATTCATCTGGTTGGCAAGGCTGCGAAACACCACGTAGCGCGACTCATTCCATTGCGGCACCCCGGCCTGGCGACCCGCATAACCTACTTGCTGCCGCCAGCTCTCTTCGGGCTTGGTCAAGCTATGGTGGCAGGCAAAGCAGTCAAGCTCGGCGTATTCGGGCCACTGTTCGGTGGCCGCCCGGCGTTGCAGGCGCAAAAGCGACTCCCGCAACTGCACGGCACCGCCCACCATCTCGCTCTGGATGCTGCGCCAAGGTTGATCCGCTGGTTCCACCCAGTGTTTGGGCATGACGGCGCTGAACAGCTCCAGATCAAAGGTCAAGTCCGGATGGCCCGCAGCGATCATCGCATGATCTACGAATTTTTCGGGCGTTCCCAGATGGCAAGTCAGGCAGTTCTCCGCGCGGTGAGTGAGGCTGCGCAAATCCACCATGCCGAGACGAACCGAGTCTTCGTGTTTCCAATCTCGCGCCGTGTGTGCGCCCAGCCAACCGGAAGCGGGGCCGTGGCAATTCTCACAAGAGACTCCGTCTGAGGCATCGAAGCTGAGGGCCTTCTTTTCCGTCGGAACATTGAGCGAATGGCAGGCCAGACACTTGCCAGCTTGGCTCGGTGCCCCAATCTTGTCTTTGGGGTCGGCGGCACTCTCGTCCAGAAGTCGACCAATGCGGCGGGAAGCCTCGTTGGATAAGACCTGAAAGGCGCGGGCATGCTTATCCCGAGTGACCCAGATGGTGTATTCATTCTGCGGAATCCGCAAAACCCGGCGGGCTTGCACGCTGCCATGGCAACTGCTCGCGGCGCATCCTCCCGCTCCGTTGAACAGCCCCAATGCTGGCGAGGGATTCGCGGCGAATGCGCAGCATCCCCCTAACGCAAACAGAACTACCCAAGGTGCGCGAAGATAGGTTCGAGCAAGAGGCAGATTGGGCCAGCGTGACATACTTTTGTGTTTCCCCCCAGCGGGCTTGGGTATATCACGATCAAGGGTCGAAAGCAACAATTTCAAAACGGGAAATACTGCCTTGTAAGGTAAGTTACCTCCGGTGCAGGTAGGTTGCTCGGCAACACCTATCGTGCTGCAAATATTGGCGCGCGCATATTTGTGGACAACAGGCCCATTTTTCTATATGGTCAAAGCCGAGTGCACCCGCTGCGCGTTTTCGATGTCGTGAACGATGGAGTAAACCACCAGGCGCTCTTACCATGTTTGAGGAGCTAAGATCCATCCAGGCCGAGTATGGCTACCTGCCCGCCGAACAGTTGTCGGCAGTAGCTTTGCGTCTCAATTTGCCGGTCAGTCAGATTCACGCGGTCGCTAGTTTCTACCCGCACTTTCATCTTTCCCCGCCGCCACCAGCCGACGTCCGGGTTTGTTGCGACATGACGTGTCACCTGTACGGTGCTGATCAGAACCGGGCCGATCTGGCTGCGGAGTTTCATAACGATCCGGGGGTTTCAGTACGGAGCGTTTCCTGCCTTGGGCGTTGCGATTCCGCCCCCGCAATCTCGGTGAATGACCATATTTATTGCCCAGCAGATCGGGCTTCGGCCGCAGCGTTTGTGCGGGACGCGTTGGCGGGGCGATTGCAGGCACCACCTCCACCCCCAGCTTCCACGCGCGAGCTGGTGTGTGATCCCTATGCCGGGACGGGAAAGTACGAAATATTGCGCCAGTTGGTGCAGACGCGCGACTTTACAGGGATCATTGCCACACTGAAGGCGGGCGGGCTGCGCGGTATGGGTGGGGCTGGCTTCCCCACTGGTGCCAAATGGGAGATTGTGAGGAACGCTCCGGGCACCACCAAGTACATCGTCTGCAACGCCGACGAGAGCGAGCCCGGCACCATTAAAGACCGCTTCATCATGGAAAACCTGCCTTACATGCTGATCGAGGGAATGATTGTTGCCGGTCTGGTGACCGGAGCCAAGCAGGGGATTCTGTACATCCGCCATGAGTATGAGCACCAGAAGGAAGTGTTACAGGCTGAAATTGAGCGCTGTTATCAGCAGCAACTTCTGGGGCCGGGAATTCTGGGCGGTAACCTGAGCTTTGATCTGAAGATATTTGTAAGCCCCGGTGGCTATATTTGCGGCGAAGAAAGTGCGCTACTGGAAGCGATTGAGGGCAAGCGGGCGGAGCCTCGCAACAAGCCACCATTCCCGGGAACCAACGGCCTATGGAATCAGCCGACCGCTATCAACAACGTGGAAACCTTCACTTTTGCCACGCTGATCTTACTCAAAGGGGTGGAGTGGTTTCGGGCGCAAGGCAAGAACGGCTGCGCCGGGCCCAAGTTTGTGGGTATTAGTGGCGACGTGGTGCGTCCCGGAGTCTTTGAAGTTCCCATGGGAAGCAGCTATCGAGAGTTGATTTTTGAATACGCGGGAGGCATATCGCGGGGGCGCACGTTGCTAGGCTTTGCTCCCTCCGGCCCCTCGTCGGGTTATCTGCCCGCGGCCATGGTGGATCTGCCGCTCGACTGGGACGCGGTGCAGAAAGCTGGCTCAATGGTTGGTTCGGGTGCCATCGTGGTTTGTGCGGATGACCGCTGCATGTTGGATATGGCGCTGAATGCCGTGCGCTTCTTCCGCAATGAATCTTGCGGAAAGTGTGTTCCCTGCCGAATGGGGTCGCAGAAACTGGTGGAAATGCTCACGCGCTGGACCGAGGGCACTAGCTCACAAGGCGATATCAGCCTGCTCGACGAGTTGACGGCTGCCATGAAGCTGACTTCGATTTGCGGCCTTGGGCAAGTAGTGCCGGTACCGATTGCTTCGGTCTTGAAACACTTTCGTGACGTCATAGATCAACATCTGATGCACCTGCATTGCCCGACCGGGGTGTGTCCGATGGGCGGAGGCGCAGCGCGATGAGCACGGAAGCGTTGGCGGTGGAGGTCACACTCACGATCGACGGCACCACCGTGTTTGTCCCCAAAGGAACCACGATTTTCGACGCCGCTCGCCTCAACGGAATTGCCATCCCGACCCTCTGCCACCAGCAAAATGAGAAACCGGTAGGAGTGTGCCGCCTCTGTGTGGTGGATGCTGGCCAGCGGGTCTTTCCTGCATCCTGCGTTCGCGAAGCAGAGCCGGGCATGAAGATTGAGACCGCCAACTCCGGTGTGGTGGCGGCTCGCAAGACATTGGTGCAGTTGCTCATGTCCGATCATCCTTCGCCCTGTGCCCGCCAGCAACACACGCATGATTGTGAACTGGAGACGCTGGCGGCGGCTCTCGACGTCCGGACCTCACCGTTTCCGGCGAAGATCTCGATTCGAGGTCACGATGATTCATCGTCGGTGATTGCGGTGGATCACGAGTCTTGTATTCTTTGCGACCGCTGCATTCGGGGATGCGACGAGGTTCGCCACAACTGGGTACTGGCGCGGCGGGGCAAAGGCTATCAAGCGGGTATCGCGTTCGATAACAACCTGCCCATGGGGAGTTCATCGTGCGTTAGTTGCGGCGAGTGCATGATCTCCTGTCCCACCGGGGCGCTTACCAATAAGCAGATCGTCGGTACTACCCTTGAGCAAGGTGAGGTTCTCGATCCTGCGGAGCTGCTGGGCCTCCCGGTGTTCCACAATGTCTCGGGAACGTTTCTGCAACTCAATCAGCACGCGGTGGTTAAACGCCATTTCAAAGCCGGGGAGTTGGTTTGCCGCGAAGGAGACTATGGCTCGTCTGCTTTTTACATTCTGCAAGGCAAGGCCAGCGTCTATCTGGAAAGCGTCATGGGCCATGTGGCAACACAAGCTGAGCCCAGTTTCTTCCGCAAGCTGACCAGTTTGCTGCGGCCGCGGGAAGAACACGTTCGAAGCGAGGAGGGCTCTCGGAAGTACATTCCGATTGACGCGGGGATTGATCTCGCCTACGAGAATCCGGTGGCCGAGCTTGGCCCGGGTGAACTCTTCGGTGAGATGACCTGCATGAGCTATTACCCGCGGTCGGCGACCGTGCGCGCCACCACCGACTGCGTCATGTTGGAAATGCTGCGCAACGTCCTGGATATTTTGCAGCGCAACAAAAACTTCCGCGAGCAACTGGATCGCAACTATCGCGCCCGGGCGCTGGATACTCACCTGCGCAGCGTTCCCATTTTCGCCGATCTGGATCCCGGCTTTATGGATGACCTTCGCCCCGGAGTGGAACTCATCCGCTATGCGCCGGGCCAGACGATCTTTGCTCAGGGGGACGCAGGAGACAGTTTTTATCTGGTGCGGCTAGGCTTTGTGAAGGTGGCAGAACAGCACCCCGGCGGAGACCTGGTGCTGGCCTACATACCGCGCGGTGGATTCTTTGGCGAAATGGCATTGCTTTCGGGCGCACCGCGTTCGGCCACCTGCACCGCGCTCGATCACGTTGAAGTCGCACGTATTAACAAGAAGGACTTTGATCATTTCTTGGAACGGTACCCCGTGGTTCGGCAGCGCATGGAAGCGGAGGCCGCGAGCCGGCGCCAACAGAACCAGGCATCTACCAAGACGCAGCATCTCGACGTAGATCAGTTCTTATCGCAAGGACTGATGGAGGCGCAAAGCCTGTTGTTGCTGGATCTGGATCGCTGCACCCGCTGTGACCAGTGCGTGCGCGCCTGCGCCGATGCCCATGACGGCGTAAGCCGGCTTGTGCGAGAAGGATTGCGATTCGATCACTATCTGGTGGCAACTTCCTGCCGGCAGTGTCGCGATCCGCTGTGTATGGTCGGGTGCCCCGTGGGCTCGATCCGCCGTCGGAATTCGCTGGAAGTCATCATTGAAGACTGGTGCATTGGCTGTGGGCTATGTGCCAATAGCTGCCCCTACGGCAACATCAATATGCATCCGTTTCCGCTGGTGCAGGAGGCGGCCAATGGTTGGGTGGATGGGCGAAGCGATCACCGCATGGAGCGGCACGTCGCCGAGTCGAGAGTCAAAGCTACGTCGTGTGATTTATGCCATGACCACGCCGAACCCAGTTGCGTATACGCCTGCCCGCACGATGCTGCGCATCGGGTCAACCCGCTGCAATTTTTCGCCAAAGTTCCCACGCGCATGGAGGGACAGAACTAACATGCGTATAGACCAGACCCATCGCACGTGGCTCATTGGCAGCACGGTGACCTTGGCCGTAGCGTCGGTGGGATACGGATTCTATGCTGCGTGGTCTCCAGCGGGGCCGCAGGGGGGCAGCACCGTCGGCATCCTCTACGGAGTCGTAGGTTCGGCGATGATGCTCTTCGCGGGGCTGCTCGGAGCACGGAAAAGCGTCCCCATCTGGCGTTTGGGCCGGGCCCAGTCGTGGATGCGCGGGCATCTTTGGCTTGGCGTGCTGACGCTGCCGATCATCTTGTTCCATGCGGGCTTTCACTTTGGCCACGGACTAACCCGCGGGCTGGTATGGCTGCTGCTATTTGTATGGCTGAGCGGAGTGTTCGGTGCGGCGCTGCAACACTTCATACCCCGGATGATGACCCAGCAATTGCCAATGGAAACCATCTACGAGCAGATTGAGCGGGTGCGGCTGCAGCTATGCGACGAAGCCACACGGATTGTGACCGAATGCACTTCGCGGTTGAGCGGCAATCTTTCGCAAAGCGCCGCCGGTGAGCGTGCGCTCGCCGCCGCCGCTGGAACCATGGGCGGAAACACAGTAGCGTCGGCGTTGCAGATGGATTCAGAAGGCAGCGCGGCACTGACCGGCTTCTTCCAACGTGAGCTGCAACCGTTTCTGGATGGATCTGCCGCCAAAGGCCATCGGTTGGCAAAGGCGGCGAGTTCCCGCACCGCCTTTCGAGAGCTGCGAGTATTGCTCCCGCCTTCTGCAGAGGCTTTTCTGGACGACTTGGAAAACATCTGTGAAGAAAAGCGGCAACTGGACTGGCAACGCACCATGCACCACATGTTGCACGGCTGGCTGTTGGTGCACGTTCCAGCTTCTTATGCGCTTTTGCTTTTGGGTGCGATTCACGCGGTAGCAGCTTTGCGATATTGATCGAGATATTGATCGAAACGACTCCAGGGAGGCGTTCTACTTGCGGCGAGTCCGCACTACCAAGTCGCTAGCCAAGCGGATTGACCTACAGTACTTCACGCGCGCGCATCCGCTGCGGCGCTGGAGGCTGTGGCTCTCTCTTGCGCTGCCGGTGGTGTGTTTGGGAGTATTCTTCGCGGTGCGGGCGCAAGGCGGACCGAAGGTGTACAGCAGCGGGCCGCTCTCCTCCGCCCACGCCGCGTTGAGCAAGCAGTGTGCGGTGTGCCACGCGCCGCGGGGTGGTGAATTTCGTCTCCACGTGGATGACCGGGCGTGCCTAGGCTGCCACGATGCGCCTGCGCATCATCAGACAAAGGTTCAGTTCACGCCCGCCTGCGCAAGCTGCCATCTGGAACATCAGGGCGCGCACAAATTAGCGGAAGTGGACAGCACCAGTTGCGCTCGCTGCCATGCGAACCTGATCACCAAGGCTGGCACGCCTCGCTACGCTGCAAATATCACCCGTTTTGACGACGGCCATCCCGAGTTTGCGTGGTTGCGGAATGCGACCGCTGACCCCGGTGGGGTGAAGCTTAACCACTACGCTCACCTGCAGCCCGGCTTGCAGGGGCCGCAAGGCAACGTCCAAATGCAATGCGAGGATTGCCATCTGACGAGCGTGGGACAGCCATCTTGGCCATATGCCAAAGCACCCCAAGCAATGCCAGCAGCGAACGCAGACCCAGCGGCCACGCCTGGGCTGCCGACTTTTCGCGACACCGACTCACGCCGGACCATGCAGCCCATCCGCTATGCGCAGCAATGTGAGGGCTGCCATGAGCGCGACTTGCGGTTCGACCCGCGCCCCCCGCTGGGCGAACTCTCCGTGCCGCATGACAAGCCGAAAGTGGTGCACCGGTATCTCGTCCAGCAATTTGCGAGCTACATCGCCGCCCATCCCAGCGCCGTCCACGAAGTGGCCCCGCCCGATCGCTATCTACCCGGCGACCCCAAGCCTTCCGCACTGGCAGCGCGGAATTCGGCAGAGTGGGTGGATCAGCACGTGGCCCAATCGGAGCGGCTGCTGTGGAACAAAGGCTGCAAGCTATGCCACACCTTGCGTTTTACTGAGGGCGAAGCGCTGCCTGAGGTACAGGCCTCGAAGATGCAGCCGCGAGGGTTTGCCCACGCTGAGTTTAGTCATGATTCGCACCGGGCAGTGGATTGTTCGAGCTGCCACGCCCGCGCGCGCAACACCAAGTTGACGTCGGACGTTTCGCTGCCCGGTATCGCCACCTGCCGCGCCTGCCATCAGGATAAGGGGCCTGCACAGCAGGCTGCGGACGGCCGTTGCTCGGCTTGCCATAGCTATCACGACTGGACGCAGGAGCAGCCCACTCACGGTACGTTCACAATTGAGCAGTTGCGCGGTAAGGCGAAGGTGATCCCTGACGCGGCGCAACCCGGTGGCAATAGCAACTAGCCCTCTGCTGCGCTATTTGCTTGCGCTGGCAGGCACAGGCGGCTCTTCGCTCACGGTGTATAACTTGCCTTGCCGCAAGTACATCCGCTCCATTTCTTGCTTGTTGAAGGGCCGGGCACCCCGGCGTCCCAGTACCGCGAGTTGGTTCCCACTTTCGTCGGCAGCACGGTCACGGTCTATTCCTTTGGAGATGGCCAGAGCTGGCGCATGGGTCCGAAACTCCGCAATCATGCGCGGTGAAGGCCGCGGACTGAAGCCTGCAAAGCCCGGCGTATCCTGAGGAGAAAACAACTGCACTACCTTCATGCCGTTTTTGCCATCTGCCAGGTAGGCAAACAGACTCGAGCCGACCATACCGATCTTCACGTCGTTGAGATCATTGATGGTGCCGCCGCTGCTGAAGATCTGGTCGAGCTTCGGAGCCTCGGGCCGCTCCACATCCACCACAGCCAGTCCTTGCGATCCTCCTGCGATGTAGGCATAGGTGCGGGCCACGTACAGGTTACGTGCGTCCACAAGCGGCACGGACGCGCCTTTTACCATCACGGGCGAGCTCAGATTGGTTACGTCGAGAACCTTCAGGCCCTCTCGATCTACTACGAAAGCGTAGCGAAACTGCACGGCGATCCCTTTGGGTTCAACCAACAATGGGCTGCCAATTTCCGCCGTGATCTTCGGGGCCAGTGGGTTGTCTATTTCCACCACTACCAAACCGCGGTCGCACAGAATGTACGCATAGGTGCCCGCGATGGTGATTCTGCGGGCACCATTCAAGGCCCCTCCCGGATTAAAGGCTAAAGCCCGCTGCAGAAAGTTATTGGCAGGGTCGCCATCGAGCAGCGTGCCCACGCCGGGGCTCTTGTGCTTCAGGTTCGGATCGCCGACGATGACCAGACCTTCGTACTTGTCGGCGACATATAAAAATCCATACATCAAGTGAATGGATTGCTCCTCGTTTTCCTTGCGATGGGTGCGCAGGGGATCCACGCCAAGCGTGGTGGGCGTAGCCACCGCGGTCGCGTATTTCGTGGGCACACTAAACTTCTGGCCCAGCGGCGATACGGGAGCTGTGGTCATGCGCTCAGACAGTTCTTTGTTGTCAACGTTGGCAATATCAAAGACTCGAAGACCGCCCTTGCCCATCGCAGCGTAAAGATATTCTCCGCGGGCCTGCACGTCTAGGACCTCAGATCCCTCATGGTGATGCGCCTCGCGGAGTTCGAGATGGGCCTTCTGATGCCCGGCGAAGTCGTCGGGGTAAGAAACCTTCTGGAAGTTACTACCGATGACCGCTGGGGGCTCCTCGTGCTCGGCGATGGCGACCGCGTCGTATCCGCCGCGACCTTCGGCCACATAGATGTAGCGGCCCATAAAGTTCATAAAATTGGTGCCCTGCAACAAGAGCTGGGCGAGCCAAGCGTTGTTATTGTTTTCCTGCGAAACGTGGCAGTCGCCGCAGGTCTTGGTTTCCGTGGCCCGAACGGTATGCGGGACGAATGTGCTGAACGCCTGGCCGCTGAAGCCTTCCGCCGAAATTGTCTGCTGCTGATAGTAGACCCAATCACGGTCAGCGTTTTGGGAACTTACCACCACCGCACAAGCGGACCGTGTCGGGGCCACGCGATTCCCAGTCACCGTGCCGTCAATGGCCAGCGTATAGATATCGTCGCGTAAGACTTGAAAGTTGTAAGAAGTCCAGTTGCGGGTTAGCAGGCCTTCGTTATGCAGGGTAGACATTCGTTGATTGGCGGTCATGGAGAGATGGCAGCCATAGCAGGTAGGTGCCCAGGAGGAATGGCAGCTATAGCAGGTCATGCGGCTGTTTTTGTGGGCCAGCGCAGCTTCGTCTTTCGGCGAGTCACCCCAAGTGGTGCCATCCTGCTGTATTGTTTTGGCCAGGCGCGATTTCTCGCTATAGTGCGGGTTCCCCGGAGTAATGGAATCCAGCACCTGCACCACTTCCCACTTCACGCCAAGCTCCACCATCGAACGCTGATATAGCTTCCCGTCGTCCCAGTAGAACCGGGCTTGCTTTGAGGGCGTTCGCAGCGCGTCCATGCGGGTACCGCCCGAAGGGGCGGCTATCCCTGAGGTGCTTAGAGTCGCGCGCTGCTGAATGCTGCCGTGGCAATCCACACAGTCAATCTCAATGGCGTTGCGGGTCTCTCCGTAAAGCTTGCCGTTGCCATGGCTATCCTGCTCAAAGTGGCAGTCAATACATTGCATCCCTTTCTCCAGATGGATGTCTTTCAGGTGCACAGCCTTCTTAAACTTGTCTGGATCGTTAAAGTCCACCGGCTTGTCGTTGGCATCCAGCAAGGTTCCTTTGCGATCGTGCTTATAGACTGCGCGAAAAACCCATCCGTGGCTATGGAAGTCGGCGAACTGGGTGTGTTGCAGTTTCTGGTTGAAGTCAGCATCGCCCACCTTTTCCAGAAACTTCTCATCGGACCACAACCCGCGTTGCGCCGAGCGTTCTGGGTTGCGAGTCTGCACCTGCTGCTGCTCTTTCTCCGAGGGATGGCGTTGCTCTGCCGGGTACATCTTTTCGGCGTCCATCTCGTTGTCCCACCAGGTGTAGCCGAAGTAAGTGGTCACCATGTTCGTGCCGGGGTGGACGTGGCACACCATGCACTGGCTGGAGGGAATGGCGCGGGTAAACTCGTGGCGTATGGGATGCCCCGGCTCGTCGTGCGGGATGGTGGGGTCCGCCGAGGCGGAGGTGCCGGAATGTCCCTGCGCGGCATAGTGGCCTGAGTGTTCCGGCGACCGGTCGTTGGCATAGACCACATGGCAGGCGCTGCAGCCGCTAGCCCTATAGTCTCCCGGCTGGTCATTCGTGCCCGGAAAGTACAGCAGGGGATCGAGCAGGCGAGTCTTCTGTAGGCCGAGGAACACTGGGTCGGTACGGAGCTGGGTGCCAAATCCCCTCGAACTTAGCTTCTGATCGGGCTTACCTGGGTCTTCATCCAGCATGGGGTTACCGACTTCCGGCTTCTCCCGCCCTCCTCGCTCAAAGACACGCAAGATATTGCCGGGTTGAGAAATCTCCCACCGCTGCAAGGGATCAAGGTAAGGCAGCACACCTTTGGTTCGAGTTTCTTCCGCCGTGGGTGGAGGAAAGGCAGTCAAACGCTGGGGCGTGCCATCTTCGCTGTAACTCTCGCCGAAGTGGGGATCTTTGAAGGGGACCGCGCCGTTGTTGTAGAGCGCGGCACCCCAAAGCATGGCCCCGTGCGACATCATGCTGGTGCGCACCTTCTGCACTTCTGCTTGGTGGCAGCCGGCGAGGCCACACGTCTGGGCAGCAACCCGCAAGTCACCGGGGTTCACGAACGCAATGTATTCCGAACTCTCTTGTAGCCATTTGGTGTAAGGCCGCACCGCGTTGGCCGAACTCTTGGCGTTCTCTGGGAATCGCGGCTTGGGATGCGCCTCGCCCAGAGCCTTCTTGTATTCGGCAGAATCGCGTCCAGCACCCGCTGCGGCCAGAATGGCAGGGTTGCCGCCGTGGCAATCCGCACAGCCGATGCGAACTGTTCCCGTCGTATGCATGGTCGGGCTGTCGGTGGCGGTATGGCAGGTCAAGCAGCCTCGCGATTTCTGGTCCGCATCCGCCGCACTCTGCTGCACCAGCACCATCGCAGTCGCCGGTGTCTGCGACCGCGAAGGCAGCGTGCTAAGGGATAACCCCAGCGCTAGGGCGAGAGGTACGATCTTCGTAACTCGGAAGGAACGGGCGCTACGCTGCATTTGGCCTCTCGGTGTGTCCGGGATCGCTCAACCCCATCTACCTAAAACTGAAGCTTGACCCCGGTGAAAATGGCAACTAAGGTCTTCTTGTCGTAAATCTGCTGGAACCCTTTATCTGGAATCAGCGTGGATACCCCGCCGGTGAATGTAATGTTCTCCGTCAGTGGTGGACGATACTCCAAGCCGACACTTAGATCCGTACCGATCCCGTGACGAATGGGGCGCTGAAACAGCAGCAGTTCCAGCGGCTCGGTTCGCGCAAAGCGCAGATAGTTGGCGTTCGCAAACAAGCGCGTCTTCGGAGTCAGATCAAAATCAGCCCCCGCGTTTGCGATGTAGATGCCGGGATTGACGAAGTTGGCCTGCCCTTCTTCCTTGTTCGTGCGCAAGCTTGGCAGCAGACTGAACGGCTGAACCAACCCCACGCCGGTTCCGGTCAGACGAATGCCTTCGCGATTAAAAAAGCTGAGCCCGCTGCCTGCAAAGTGAGTGTCGTCCACAATCGTGTCGAAACCGCGAGCGGTGTCATCCGTTCGGGACGCCCCAGAACGGTTGCTGGAGTCGCCCGATGCATATAGAAACGACGTCCGGAAGCGCATCCAGTCCTTGTCCACGGAGAGTTCCAGCGCTGCCATTTGGGCGTTAATCTTCAGGCGCCGCGCTGCGATGGCGTTAAAGTCGTCATGTCCGAAGACTTGGTAGAGGGCATGGCTCACGTTCACGCGTCCGATGTGGCCATTGCTGGTCCAGCCCAGATAGTAGGCGGCAATGCGGTGGGTGTTCACCTTGTCATTTACCACCAGGCCCACGGGGGCCGGACGCACCAAAAATCCGTTGTCGTCGAAGTGAACTTTTCCGTCGTCTTGGTTGTAGTGGAAGCTGAACTCGGTGGTATATCCCTTGGCGAAAAAATCTTGCCAGTAAAGATTCGCAACATAGACCTGTTGTTGACGATTCTTGAAGATCGTGTTCAGGCCGCTGTTGGTGTTCTTCTCCAGCAAATGAAAGTAGGCCAGATTGTAGCTCAGGCGATTCGATTGTAAATTGCCAAACAACCGCAAGCCGGGCTGTTCATCCACAAAGATAAAGCCACGAAAGTCGCTAGAAAACTGCTGAATGCCTGCCCGAACCGAAACAAAATCGTAGTTCGGACTTAAATCGTGCAGTTTCGCTTCCACGAAAGCTTCCTGAAAACCGATGTGCGCGTCGAATCGCTGGGGTCCCTCGCGAACGTCCACATTCACCAGACCACGTTCGCGCGTGTGCAGAAAGTTCAGGTTAAAGGCTGGGGTGACGCGGATGCGGAAGTCAACCGGCCGAAAGCTGGTATCGCCGCGGAACAGCTCGAACGACAGCCGAACTGTCTCGGAGATGGCCGCCTGCTCGCCGCGACCGAAGAAGCCCGAGCGTCCGGGATTCTCCGCCGCCACGCCGCTGGGTACCGGCAGTCGCCGACCTTCGAATTCAGTGTCGCTGGTGGCTTTGAGGTTCAGAAACCAGCGTTGGCCAAGGACTGGGTAATCACCCTTTAGCTTGTTGCGATTGAAGGGGTCATACCAGCGGCTGCGAGCGTATGGTGTAACCCCTTGGTTGGCGTAGCGGCGCCACTCCGGCATTTCTAGCGTCCACCGATAAGGCTGAAGCGAGAACAGTTCGGAATCTGGAGTGATGGCTTCAATCTTCTCCACCGGTGGCGATGGCGCGGTTTGCCGCAATCCAGGATACGGCGACCCGCCCTCTTCGCCACCGGTTGAGGTTGCACCCGGCACTCCTGCGGGGCCTTTGGATTCGGGGGTTGCCGGCGCGCCTTCCACTAGAACCACTTCGAGAATCGTGACCAAGGCAGCGGAAAGTGATACTTGCGAAAAACGATATTGCTGGTATTCGCTCTTCTCCACCACTAGGTCATAAAGCCCGGAGGACACATTGCGAACGCGAATGATGCCGTCAGCGCTTGACCGGCATACATCGAGCGGGCAGTTCGCCGTCGCGCCATTGCTGCCGGTAAAGGTCAGTCGCGCGCCGACTACCGGGCGGCCGCTCTGATCTTTAATTTCCGCGAAGACCACTGCCGTGTTGTCTGCAGCCTTACCCGGCACGTGGCGGGATGTACCCGGAATCTGCTCTAGAATGCCACTCGATTGAGACACCGATGCCTGACCGCAGGCATACCCGGATAAGATGAGCAGCGTTGCCCACCGCAAGCAAAGAGCACACCGGGATCGCGGCGCAGCAGCGTGCGGTACTTTAGACCTCAGCAACATAATGCCTTTCGGATGCCCCTCTTAGGTATCACACGCCGGACAGCGAAACAAGCTAGTTTTTCAAGCCTGTCTTCAAGCCAGGTCCAACCCGGAAGGTCGCACTCCGCCGTGGCCTTGGACCGCACACTTGATTCGTGCCCCGCCAAAGGGTATTGTTTCGTGCTGACGGGCAATTATGGCACTGTGGCGAACATGGCGGCGACTTGTCGAGGGTAGGTTCGCCGTGGTGCGGCAAATTCTTGCCTTTTGCGCCTTGGCAACGCTAAGCGGCATACTCCTGACTTGCGGTGGCGGCTCGTCGTCGCCCACGCCATCCCCTGCTCCCAGTGCAGCGGTTGCACTTACTTCGGCGGACGTTTCCACTTTGGTCAGCAATGTGGTGCAGTCCGTGAACGCCCCAATGGTGGTCGCCGTCGCCGATCGCAGCGGAAAAATACTCGCTATATTTCACAATGCCGGGGCCCCGGCCACGGGTATTGGCAACTTCGGTGCCACGGTAGATAGTAAGGAACTGGCGGCTGCCTTGGCACGCACCGCTGCCTTCTTTAGCAACAGCCAGGCACCGCTTAGTTCGCGTACCGTGCGCTTTATCAGCGGCATCCATTTCCCCCCCGGCATCGCGAACACCTCCAGCGCTGATCTCTACGGAATCGAAAACACTAACCGGGGATGTGCGCTCGACGCCTCGCTTCCCGGCCTTGGCCTTTCTCCCTCCACACTTCTGGATGGAATTAGCCCGGGGTTGGGCGTGATTACTGGCAAGGCGAACCTGCTGGATAGCCAGCCTGAAGCGGTGAACCCGGGCGGCATCCCGTTGTTCAAAGGCGGCGCGCTGGTGGGCGGCGTTGGGGTGGTGAGCGTACGCAGCGATATTGCGGAATTCGCCGCGTTTCAGGGCGCAACTACCTCTAGCATGTTGCCCTCCGCCTCGCAGTTGCCGCCTCCCGGCATTGTGGTCGTCGGAGGGGTCTCGCTTCCATTTGCCAACCAGACCACCCTGCCCGCTGGCGAGACGGCTGGCACCGCTGCCGGTACCTTCGACTTTGGGCCCCTAGTCGGGTCGCTGCCGCCCGAGGGCGCTCTGATACCGGCCAAGGCAGGGAGCGCGCTCACCCAGAGCGATGTGGCTATGATTATCTCCAACGCGGTGGCAACGGCAAATCTGACTCGTGCGGTGATTCGGCTGCCCCAGGGTTCCCGCACTAAGATGAGTATCGCGGTCTCCGATCTTGACGGCACCCTGCTGGGCCTGTATCGGATGCCGGATGGAACGGTCTTCAGCCTCGATGTAGCCGCCTCTAAAGCCCGGAACGTGATCTGGTTCAGCGGACCCGGCTTTGCGGACCTGCCCGGCGTCCCCAACGGCACTGCCGTAAGCAACCGGACGATTAGCTTCGGTGCCCAGCCGCTTTACCCATCTGGCATTGATGGCTCGCAACCGGGACCGTTCTATCACTTGTTCGTACAGGACGTGCAGCACCCCTGCACCCAAGGAAGCGGAAACCTCGCCCATCAAAGCGGGATTGTGTTCTTTCCCGGCAGTCTGCCCCTCTACAAGAATGGCGTGCTGGTGGGCGGACTCGGCGTCAGTGGCGATGGTGTGGATCAGGATGACTACGTGACTGCCGGAGGGGCAAAAGGCTTCGAAGCGCCATCCGCCATTCGGGCCGATCAGGTGATTGATCAGGACGTCCGCTTGCCGTACTTAAAATTTCCGCGTAACCCCACGGATTGAATTCGGCACTGCTATCCTCAAGGCCGCGTCACAAGAGAAAGTCAATACAGATATTTAATCGGCTTATATATACCTATTATTAGATTTTGTTCTAAACAGTCGTTTTAAATCTATTAGCGTTGCTTTTAGCGATAATCGGTCATAATATACCGATATGGCTGATATTGTATTTAAGACTGCGAAGGAACTACAGACTGATCTGGGCCAACGGCTTCGACGCCTCCGACTGGCGCGCAATATCGATCAGAGGACGGTAGCCGGGAAGGCGGGGATTTCTGAGAAAGCTTTACGCAACCTCGAATCTGGGAATGGATCTACAGTGGAGACTTTGCTTAGGACACTCAAAGCTCTTGGTTACACACAAGGCATAGAGATGCTTGCCCCGGAGCCAACCATTGATCCGCTCGCATTGCTGCACAGAGCCAAGCCTCCACAGCGCGTGCGTCGAACCCGAAAGCAGAAGGTCGGACTGTGAAAGATGTCCACGTCATTGAAGTTCTTATGTGGGGAAAGAGGGTGGGTGCAGTGGCACTCGATCCGAAACTCGGCTTTTATGCTTTTGCGTATGAGCCAACATGGCAACGCGCCGCAATTGAGCTAGCGCCGCTCACTTTGCCTATTAGCAATCGCAGCGGCCCTTTTATTTTCCCAAATCTCCCTATTCCCACATTTCATCGCCTGCCTGGAATGCTGGCTGATGCGCTGCCCGACGCATTTGGCAATGCTCTGATTGATGCATGGATGGCACAGCACGGGATGGAAAAGAGTGCTGTGACTCCGCTTGACCGCCTAGCCTACATGGGTAGGCGAGGAATGGGCGCGCTGGAGTTCAAGCCAGCGCGGGGCTCCCATAAAGAAAGTGCTGCACCCCTTGAGATGAAGTCGCTCGTGGAGGAAGCACGCAAGCTGCTTGAAGGTGATCTCTCGCACGACGCGCAGGCCCAGGCTGCACTTGCCAATATCATCCATGTGGGTACGTCCGCTGGCGGCGCGCGCGCTAAGGCGGTCATCGCGTGGAATCCTAAAACGAATGTCATCCGTAGCGGTCAGTTCGATGCTGCCGAAGGTTTTGAGCATTGGCTTTTGAAATTCGATGGGGTCGGCAACGACGTCGAACTGGGCACGGGGGCTGATTACGGCAGGATTGAGTACGCATATTATCTCTTGACCAAGCGGGCAGGGGTCATTATGCACGAATGTCGTTTGCTTGAGGAGAATGGGCGAGCTCACTTCATGACCCGCCGCTTTGATCGCGACCTAGTGGACGGTCAAACAATCAAGCATCATGTGCAGACGCTTTGTGCGATGGATCATCTGGACTTCAAACAACGAGGCACTCACGCGTACGCCCAATTGTTTAACGTAGTCGCGCGACTCGATTTAGGGGATGCAGCCTTGGAGCAAGTATTTCGCCGAATGGCATTCAATGTCATGGCGCGTAATTGCGACGACCACACCAAGAATTTTTCGTTCCTTATGAAGCAAGGAGGTAGTTGGGAGCTCGCACCAGCCTATGACGTGACCCATGCCTACAATCCAAAAGGCGAATGGACTTACCAACACCTGATGAGCGTGAATGGAAAGTTCAAAGACATTGATCGTGGGGACCTTCTGAAAGAAGCAGAACGTTTCGGAGTAGCGAGACCTGACAAGCTGCTAAAAGAAGTTCATACCGCGCTAAAAAGCTGGCCAGAACTCGGCAAGGAAGCGGGCCTCAGCACCTCGGCGTCCACTCGAGTAGCTGCTGATTTCCGTTTGATGTAAAGGCGTGCAACCAGTCCGCAATCACTTCGTGGGGTCTTGCTAGTTCTTCGCTGTATCTATGGGTCGTCCGTGCCCATTAAGTTGTTGCTCGTACCTTTTTGACGTGTTTTCCAATCCCACTCTCCCCATGCTTTGGCACCGCAAAAGTCAGCACCAGTGATGCCTTTGGGTATCTTACTCCCGCGCATATCAGAAACTTGTTCTGGAAGACTCCATTGTTGTGTCTTACCAGCCGTGCAACATTTCGCGGCGTGACGCGATCCGGCACAGACTGGAGAACACTTGCTATGAAAACACAGGCCCGTACACGGATTACCGCGGCAAACATTTTGACCGCGCTCTTTATGCTGCTCGCCTTGGTCGGCTTCTCAACCGCCGCACAGGCGCAAACCGTAACCATCTCCGGCGACCTTTACAACTTTCAGGCGGTCAACAACACGGGTGCTCCCGTGCATGGCTTTGAACTGCAAATTGAAGGTGCTCTGGCGGGTGATATTTACTACTCGGATGTGAACGGGCGTTACGGCGCGCCCTCCATCGTTCCCTACGCCACTGGCGTCTATGTTCGCTGGGAGAGCACGTATAACAGCGCCACCGGCCAATACGACGAAAGCACTCCAGTGGGCACCACCACAAGTTTCTCTTGGCAGGACTGTTATCCCGGTGGAACGGGTTACGCGACCTCGGGCTGCGAAAGCTTCGGCCAGTCCACCTTCCCAATCGGAACCCGCGTCTTGACGACAACTGGCCGCTGGATGCAGGACGACCCGGCGAACCCGGGGCACTTAATCGGCATTGATCCGCCCGCGGCGGTTCCCTTCCCGTCGTGGACTACACCCTCCGGGACATCGCCGACCGCGACCGTGGAAGTAGAGGCACCCGAGCCGCCGGAGACGCCTGAGACTTACGGCGACGCGCAGTGGATCAAAACCTACACCAACACACTAACCAATTCACTGGTGGAAACCGATCTGTACGCCACCAATACTTCGGTGGTACCGGAAAGTGCCAGTCAGATCGAAGTGGCGTGGGACATCATTCAGGCCTCGCCCGTCAGCAACGGCAACGGCGGCACGAATCGCGGCAAGAAAAGCAACTCCGCCACGTTAAAAGTAGACACTCGTTCGGTAGTCAAGCGCTATGAACTGTACCAGTACACTGGCGTGTATGACGCGGTGACCCACCAAGTAGTATGCGCTGACACCACCTGTACCACACCGGGAGCGGGCGAACTGGGGTCATTCCTCAGCGGCCAGGATGTTGCATCCAACGTTCTTGCCGATTCGCTCACGGTGACGAAGACGGGCAGCGGCAGCGGCACGGTGACCGGCGCAGCAGGTGCTATCAGTTGCGGCAGCAAGTGCTCGGTCTTTCTGAACGCAGGGTCGTTGCAGACCTTGACCGCAGCACCCGCGTCGGGCAAGTTCTTTACGGGATGGGGCGGAGCCTGCTCTGGCAAGAGCCTAACCTGCACCGCAACCGTGAACGGACAGACCACGGTCACGGCCACCTTCCAGAGCCAGCACACCCTCACGGTTTCCAAGAGCAACTCTGCGAACGGCACCGTGACGGCGACCCCGGCTGGGAACGACAAGACCATCAACTGCGGCAAAACCTGCTCCGCCAAATTCACCGACGGAACAGTGGTAACGCTGACCGCCACGCCGAATGCTGGCAAAACCTTCACCAACTGGACCAATGGCTGCACCGGAACCGCGAAGACCTGCACCCTTACCATCTCCAAGGATGTGACCGCGCAGGCCAACTTCGGCAAATAGGCACGGCGGCAAACTGCCGTCGCAGGTGCAGCACAAAAGACCCCATCCGGTGAACTGCCGGATGGGGCCTTTCGTTGGTCTGAGCACCTAGTGAGCACCCAGCAAGCACCCAGCAAGTGCCCCGCAAGTGCCCCGCGAGCGCATGCCTGCGCTGCGGATATACTGCAAATGACCCGTGAGACTGCTGATCATTTTCGCCATCTTCCTCGTATCCGCGACGCAGTTCGCACGCGGCGAGCCGTCAAACTCAACCTCGTCCCGGCTAAGCGAAGAAGTCATCCGCGAGCGCGCACTCGCTCATCGCGGCGCCACGCAAGAGGCTGCGCAACTTCTGCAAGGGCTGATTCCAAAGCTGCGCAGCAGCGGAGATGCCATCAACCTGAGCCGCGCACTCAACGACCTGAGCTTGCTGCAGAGCGGTGACGGCAACTACACCGAAGCAATCCGGAACGCGCGCGAAGCAGCAGCACTCAGCCAAAAGCTTGGTGACAAAGACGGGGAGTCGCGAGCGCTCGACAATCTTGGCGTGGCACAGCTATTTCTGGCAGATTACCCTGCCGCGCAAAACAGCTTTGCCTCCGAGCTTGTGCTGGTTCGAGCACTCAAAGATGCGCAAGCGGAAGTGCAGGCCGCGAACAATCTGGGCAGCGCATACTTTTATCAGGGAAACTACACGCAGGCTCTCGCTGAGTACGAGGGGGCGAGTGCCGTTCTGGATGCGTCTACACCGCAGCCATGGGTCAGCGACTGGCGGCAGATAAGTGACGTGAACATCGCGACGCTGTATCAGCGGCTGAGCCGCTTTGATAGGGCGCTGCAAATTTACCGGAAGGTACAAACCTCAAACCAGAAGATGAGCGCAGCCGACCGGGCACAACTCTTCTCCAATCTCGGCGCGCTCTACCGGCATCTTGGGGATTCCTACAAAGCACTTGAGAGTTATCACAGAGCGCTCCAATTGCTGCGGCAGCGCAACCCAGCGGACGAAGCGCTTGGCGTACTCCTAAATATTGGTACTTTGTATGCGCTCGATCGCGGCGACCTAACACAAGCATCTGCGGCGTTCCGCAAAGTGCTTACACTTGCTGCCCCGGCGGGCAACCGGGCTGCGGCGGGCCAGGCACACTTGTATCTAGGAGAGATCGCGTTGCGTCAGCGACGTCCCGACGAGGCGTCCGCAGAATTCGGCGCGGTGGCCGCTTCTGCGGAGAAGCTTGGCATTGGCGAAGACCGCTGGCAGGCGCAATATGGCTTGGGCCGGGCGGCGGCACTTCGGGGTGACTCTGCAGCAGCCGAGCGTCACTTTCGCGCCGCTATCATCAGCATCGAGTCTTTGAGGAGCCAGATACATCTGGCCGCGCTCAAGGCGGAATTTCTGGCCGAGAAACGTGATGTGTACGACGCGCTCATTCGCCTACTGCTCGAAAGAAATGATATTCCGGGAGTCTTTGAGTACCTGGAGCGGAGCCGGGCGCGCACTTTTCAAGACCGGCTGCAGTCTGAGCGAAGGGCTTCGCCTCCAGCGGGCGCGCCTCTGACGCTCGCGCAAACTCAGCGCCACCTCGCGGAGGGGGTGCTGCTGGTCGAGTTTTGGACGACTGGGGACCAAGCTGCCGTCCTCTGGGCGACCCGGGGCGACCAAGACGTGACGTACTGGAAAATCTCTACAGCGGATCAGGCTGCACTCAGTGCATTCCTCGCCGGCCTGCCGGGCAGCCTCGATCAGACCTGGCGACAGTCCATGGCTCGACTGCAAATCCTCCCGCAGAAAGTATTGGAATCGCTGCGCCAAAAGAACGTGAAGCACCTGATCATCGTGCCTGATGGTGCCTTTAGTTTGGTTCCGATGGAACTGGTGCCGCTGGATTCCGGCGAGCTGCTGATTGAACGTTACGACGTCAGTTACCTACCCTCCGCAGCGCTTCTTCTGCGGCCGTCCGCTGCGGTGAGCGCTTGGCACGTTGGCTTTCCGTGGCAGCAGCAACTCGCGGCCTTCGGTGCACCCGCGCTGGGATCAACCCCCGCCCGCAGTGAAGCGCAGGTTGGAGTAATGGGAGAAGCCCTACCGCTCCTCCCCGGCTCTGAAAGAGAGATCTTTGGTATCGCGCACCTCATCGCGGGTAAGGCAAAGACTTATCTGGGCAACCGCGACCTCCGCGCTACTTTTCTGAGCGGTGCTGCCAACGCCGCGCCGCTGCTGCACGTCAGCACCCATGGCTTTGCGGACGCGAGCAATCCAGAACGGACACGTTTGCTGTTTTCGCCAGCAGGTAGCACCGTCACTGCCGACTATGTGTTTCTACGAGAACTGGAAGCCCTCGACTTACGCCTTGTGGATATGGCTACGCTATCCGCCTGCGACACTGAGAAAGGACAACTGATTCGAGGGGAAGGAACCCAAGCCTTCAGTCGCGCATTGCTGTCAGCAGGTGCGCGCACGTCGGTGACAACGTTGTGGCGCATTGGCGATGCCGCGTCAGCGGAGTTCATGAAGCAGTTTTATTATTACTTGCTGGTCAAGCGGCAGAGCAAAGCCGAAGCGCTGCGCTCGGCGAAGCTTAGACTCTTGCATTCGCAGACCGCACTCGCCAACCCACAAGACTGGGCGGCGTTCGTGTTGAGCGGCGACGGGCAGAACGCGACCCCTGCGTTTCTGCCGTGGTTTGCCGTGATCTTGCTACCGGGGGCACTCGTATTGGCACTTGCTGCCGCCGCGTGGGCCTTGGCAACTCTATGGCGTCAGCAACGGATCCACCGGCGTAATCGTCTTGGCTGAGTCGTCTCCGGTAAACCCCAGCATTTGAATGCCGGTCGCAGCCGTCGTGGCTTGCAGCGTGGAGTTGGCTGGCGGCACGATCACCCCCGGAAATAGCTCTGACACATCGCGCACCACATAGCGACCAGCGGAGACGGTGATGCTTGTCGTGCCCAGCACGCCGCTGCTGCTAGAGAGTTGCAGTTGGATGCTGGCATTCGCCGTCCCGGTATTCTGCAGGGCGATGCCAGAGAAAGTGCTGCCGCTCAGGACGGGATGGAAGAACGCTGAGGTGTAGGTGAGCGTGGAAAACATCGGTAACGCCAATTTAAGCAGGGCATGCTTGCTGGCGCTCTGCGATGCGTATTTTTGGAAAGAGTAAAAGGTGGCGGCCTCGCGGTTCGGATTGGTGAGGGTAATCGCGGCCCCAGTCAGGTTCACCGTTGTGTCTAACGTGATATCTACTTCCGAAGTGCTGACGACCGTGATGGTGGAAGCTTTGGCATCCACGGAAAGCTTTACGGTCAACCCCGCCACAAAGCCCGTACCGCGAATGACAATCTTCTTGCCCGCACTGACCGTGCCACTACCGGGGCTGATGCTGGCTATGGAGAGCGTTCCGCCAACCGTCATCACACCGGAAGTAAGCGTGACCGCATAATTCTGGCCCGTTGTGGGATCCACCCAATCGGCGATTTTGGGGTCGAGCGTAAGGTTCTCAGTTTGGCCCGCCGTCGCCGTGGCCTTTACCGGAAACAGCAGCACCAGAGGCGGTGTATCAAGCGACGTTCCCAGCAGAGACTGCGTCGAGTTGAACGATACCTGCACGCTATTGCCACTTGGCAGGGCAAATCCGCTGGCATCGCCGCCGGGGCTAAACAGCGATCCACCCTGTAGGGCGCCAAGAATAGATGCGGCTGGCACGGGAGCAGCGAACACGCCGGTCGTGAAAGAGGCTCCCTGACGGCCTTTCACTATGGGCTTGGGCGTGGTCGGTGCCAGTTGAAACTCTAGCGTTCCACCGGCTGGGACGGTTGCGCTCGCTACCCGCAGTTCGATGGACTGCTGGGCTTGCGCGCCAGACACCACGCAGATGGAGGATAGGACCACCACCATCACCATCCGCAACATGGCCCATACCGGCAGGACGAGGCGAAAAGCCTCACCACACACAAAACGCTCATTTCGATTCATGAAGATCCCCTATTTAGACTGCCCATCTGCGCCAGAAGCCACAGATGGGCCAAGCACACGAAACCGCTCCAACTGCGAGGTTGCGCTCACCTTGCCGCCGGAGTCGAAGGCGGTGACCCGCCAAAGCATGGGCTTGCCTTTCAGCATCTTAGCGCGAAGCGACTGCGGGAGAGTCACAAAAATTTCAGTAATTTGGCCTGTCCACAAGATGCTCCCGTCCACTTCCATCACATCCACTCGGTACGAGACCCCTTGAGGTACGGCGTTCCAATGAAGCTGTGTGGGTTTCGCGTTTACGTCGCCCACGGGTGCGAGTCCCGCAATTTCTTCCGAACGCATCACTACTTCATGCCCGCCAGCATCGGCGACGATGGTGGGCTCAGCAGGCCGCATCCAAACTGAGGCTGCAATAGCAACCGCCGCCAGCGCGGTCGCGGCGAAAGCCAGTCTACCCCCAGAAGTGCTCCACCATCGGGACCACCAAGGCCGCTCTTTGGGGTTCGCAGAGACTCGCTGCTTGCCTCCTTTAATCTCAGGCAGCTTCCGCTCCAGTTGGGCGCTGATCCATGCGACGGCGGCTCCCTCATTTTCCAGCGGTTGGTCTGCGGTGAACGCACGTAACATCGCCACCTCGGCCTGACAACGTGGGCATCCGCCCAAATGCAAAGCCGCAGCGTTGCTCGATTCAGCTTTACCCGAGTCGAGCAGAGTCTGCAGCACCTCCGCCGAGAGGCACTCTGGCGACGGCGACAGTGCGGATTGTAAGAGCTCGCGTTCCATCATAAAATTCCTCCGCTACTGCTTAACCAACACTGCGGCCACTCGCCTTCCACCTCGGCACCGCCCTCGCTAGCTTTCGTCGTGCGCTAACGATGTAGGCCTTGGCTCCGCTGGCATTCCCTAAACCCAGCATCCGGGTAATGCCATCAAGCGACAACTCATCGCCGTAATGGAGCGTGAAAACCGCCTGCTCGGTTTCATCCAGCGCCTCGGCCAGCAACACTCGCAAAGCGCGGGCGGAATCGCTCCGCTCCAGTTGGCTTTGGGCATCGGGGTTCAGGTCGGGGATGGCTTCGAAGAATCCCTCCGCCGTCTCCGCACGCATTTCTGCTGCGTCGCGGGCCTGCGAGCGGATTGCGTTCAGGCAATGATTCCGGCTGATCGTAAACAGCCACGTGGAAAATTTGCTGTTGCCCTGAAATGAAGAGAGGTTCTGATAGACCCGGGTAAAAATTTCTTGAGCCAGATCCGCCGCCGTTTCGCGGTCGTCTGTAAAGCGGAGGCACCACCGTGCCACTTTGGTGTAATTCCGCCGGAAAAGCTCATTCACGTAGGCTTCCCGGTTCGGGTCACTTGCTTCCCCGTGCCGGAACACCAGATCCTCGTCAGAGAGTTCGTCGAGGTGCATTTCGGTAAGTATAGCAACGGGAAGCACACTGCCCGGCTGCCGCGCCCCACCGAAAGGACCCACTGCAGGAGCCTCGGCGACTCCGTCGGCACTCGCCATTCGCCCGCTGATGTGGAGCACCTGATGCATCATCTTCCGTTTGAAGACCCCATATTCTTTATCCCGTCGCGACGGAGCCACCACACTATTCACTGAGACAAACCCGCACTCAGCTCTGGAACAGAATTCTTTTAGGCGGGTAGATATGCTGGTCTGGTGACGATGGGGCGGGACATAATGCCGCAGCCTGCAGGAACGAAAACGGCGCTCGCACTCTTTATCTACGCGATCGCGACGAGGTTACGGTCGTAACCAAGACACGGTTACCTCCGCCAATAGAGCGCGCTTTCTTGCTCGCCGATGAAAGGCTTGAGGTGATATCCAGATGAGTCTTTCCATCCATGGCAGTTCTTCGGCCGCCGCAGCGCAGCAGGCCCAGCAATCCCAACCGGCTCCCAAGCCCCAGCCACCGGCGCAAAGCGCTCCGCAGCAGGATAAGGTCACCATCAGTGCCGCCGCTCTGAAAGCGGCGTCGGGTGGCGACAAAGATCACGACGGCGACAGCAAGTAAATCGCTGACACGGATGCAACACTAAAAGCAGCCGCCGCCCCTTTCCTCCTGAGGCGGCGGCTGCGTTTTGCCGTGCAGAGTCAGCGAGGTGCACTCGGCTGCGCGAATCACATTGCGTTCGCGCCTCAACTGCGGCACGCATATCCCCGACGACAGCTTTGCTCCGAGTAATCTCTAAACGTGGACGGGCACCAGCCTGCGTTCGGCGTCGTGCATTGCTTCGTAGATCTGGTCGAAGCTTTCTATGGCGAACAGCACCTTTTGTATCTCATCAACCTTGACCGGGGTCGCCAGTACCTCGTCGAGCGAGAAGTCGCGGACTTCGGTAACGCCTTGCAGAATCGCGAGTGATTCCCCATGCGAACTCATCACTCCACTACCGTAAAACTTCACCTTGCCCGACTGTCGAATCAAACCAAACTCCACCGTGTACCAAAAGAGGCGGCCCAACCGTTCGAGTAAGTCGTGGTCGTCTATGCCGTAGCAAACCGACCCGTAGTGAGCTAAAAAGTCACCAAACACTTGGTGCGCGTGCATGGGAATATGGCCCAGCGTGTCGTGAAATATATCCGGCTGTGGAATGTAGTCCAGCGAGGTACGTTCGCGAATCCAGGTTGCGGTTGGAAACTGGCGTGACGAGAGCATCTCAAAAAACGCGCCGTGCGGCAAAAAGCCACTCACCGGTACCGCCGACCAGCCTGTCCGCGGACGCAGCCGCTGCGACACCTCCGCCAGATTCGGCAAATGATCTGCCGTCAAACCGATCAACGCAAAGCCCTCCAGATATTCCAAGCATGCCCACTCTTCCAGATGCGGCATACGTTTGCGCACCAAGTCGCCCCATACCGCGTGCTGCTCTGGCGTATAGGCGCCAGAGTTCTGCTCGATCAGGTACGGCGCGGCGTGAACCAGCGGGCACACGGCAGCGTCGGCTGGACTGGTAGCACGGGTAATCAGCGGAGCGGGCTTCATGGAAATCCTCGTGTGCGTGAAACAGCACTACTTCCACTTTAGCTAGCTGAAGCAGTCGAAAGAAGCGGCAGTTCGTGAATCTCAAGGCCATATTGCTTATGATTCATGCTTTCAACTTACAAATAGCCTTATAATCGTAATGTGATGCCCACCAAGAGCCATACTCAGAGCCGCACCCACAATCGCACTCACCCTCTCGACAAGCTGCTCGACGGCATCGGCTGGGCCATTCTTGAGCTGTTACAAGAAGATGCACGACTTTCCCTCTCCGAAATCGGTCGCCGGGTTGGCCTTTCCACCCCAGCCGTCACTGAACGCGTCCGCAAGCTGGAGGAGGCAGGCATCATTACGGGCTACCACGCCTCGGTGTCGCCACAGAAGGCGGGCTTTCCGCTGGTCGTCTCCATGCGGCTTTCGGTTTCCGGTGGCGAAACCATGGTCGCCCGCACCACCAACGCAATCAAAGAGATCCCCGAGATACTGGAGTGCCACCGGGTCACCGGCACCGAGTCGTTTCTGCTGCGCGCTGCGTTGCTCTCAGTGAACCATCTGGAAGCCTTGATCGACCGCCTGAACCATTACGGCATGACGTCTACCTCAACTATCTTGTCCTCGCCCGTGCCTTTCCGAGCGCTGCGGCCGAAAGAGTAGGGCGCACCAATGAAGATGAACAACGTTTCAAGTGAGCTTGCCGCGCTAGTAGTTTCGGCACCTAACGACAACCGTTCTACACTATCCCCATGCCTCAAGCCTTTGTCTGCGATGCAATTCGCACGCCCTTTGGACGCTATGGCGGGGCGCTCTCTTCTCTGCGCACCGATGACCTGGCCGCGCTGCCGCTGCGGGCGCTAATCGCGCGCAACCCATTGCTCGCGTCAGCCGAAGTTGACGACGTGCTGCTGGGCTGCGCCAATCAAGCCGGTGAAGACAATCGCAACGTGGCGCGTATGGCGCTGCTGCTGGCGGGCCTGCCCGTATCGGTGCCGGGATCCACCATCAACCGGCTGTGCGGCTCCAGCATGGATGCCGCTGCCATAGCTGCGCGCGCCATCCGCAGCGGCGAGATGGAAGTAGTGATTGCGGGCGGCGTGGAGAGTATGTCTCGCGCTCCCTTTGTGATGGCCAAGGCCGAAGCCGCCTTTACACGCACGATGAAGCTGGAAGACACCACCATGGGCTGGCGACTGATCAACCCACAGATGAAGGCGCTGTATGGCGTGGACTCCATGCCGGAGACAGCAGAGACCGTGGCGGAAGAGTTCAGCATTTCGCGCGCTGATCAAGACGCCTTCGCCCTGCGCTCGCAACAGCGTGTTGCCGCCGCACAAAAAGCTGGCGTGTTTGCGGAAGAAATTGTACCGATCGAACTACTCGCGAAGTCCGCATCGTCAACGAATGGCGACGCGCCGCAGAAAGTTTCGCAGGACGAGCATCCGCGTCCCCAAGCCACACTGGAGTCTCTGGCCAAGCTCAAAGGCGTAGTGAAGCCCGAAGGCACGGTCACAGCGGGCAACGCATCCGGCATCAATGACGGTGCCTGTGCCCTGCTCATCGCCTCAGAAGCGGCGGCGCAAAAGCACGGCCTCACTCCCAAATCACGCATCGTAGCCTCGGCAGTGGCAGGGGTGCCGCCGCGCATTATGGGGATGGGACCCGCGCCTGCAATCCGCAAAGTACTGGCGCTCGCAGGCCTTACGCTTGAGCAGATGGATGTGGTAGAGCTGAACGAGGCTTTCGCAGCGCAGGCCTTGGCGGTTTCACGCGAACTGAGGCTGCCAGATGACGCCCCGCACGTCAACCCCAACGGCGGTGCCATCGCACTGGGACATCCTCTGGGTGCGAGCGGGGCGCGGCTGCTCACCACTGCGACCTATCAACTGCGCCGCACGGGTGGACGCTATGCGCTATGCACAATGTGCATTGGCGTAGGTCAGGGTATCGCCGTTATTCTGGAAAGGGTTTAGACTCGGCTTCGCATTCGGTATACACTGCTGGCACGTGAACCTTCCACGCCCGCGAGGTAATGATGAAGTTCTGGCTCTGCGTCTGCCTGTTTGCCTTAACTCTCCGGGTCCACTCCCAAAACGCCCCGGTAGAAGATGCCGAGTTTGCCAACGCGATGCGTGAAGGTAACGCCTCGCTACTGGTCCATCAGTACGAGAAGGCTGCAGCATCGTTTAAGAAGGCCAATCGGCTCAAGGACAATCTCTGCTCTTCCTGCTGGCTTGCACTGAGCCACGTGGCCTCTTTGATTATTGTTGACAATCTCGATTCTTATACTAGTATTACAACAGATGGCTTGACTTGCCCGACCCAGGGAACTCTATGCAAGGACTTCTATGATCACTCGTCGCAACTTTCTTTACGGCGTCTCGGGAACCATGCTGGCGGCCGCCGCCGCGCCGCAATTGGCGTGGGCGGGCGAGACCAGCAAACTGGTCGTCCTTGGCAAAGAGGAGATGATTGTCCGCTCCTTCCGCTTTCTCGATCTGGAAATGCCACTTTCCGGGTTCGGCTCTTGGGTCACCCCGGTCAACCACTTTTTCGTGCGGAACCACATGAGCGGCCCGGTGGATTTCGATGCTGAGGAATATCGGCTCACTGTGGGCGGCGAGGTGGACAATCCGCTGTCGCTCACACTCAAGCAACTTGAGTCGCTGCCCATGCACAGTATCGTCAACACGCTGGAGTGTGCGGGTAACGGACGCGGCTTTCAGAAGCCACAGGTGTTTGGCGTGCAGTGGCAAAAGGGCGCGGTCGGAACCGGCAAATTTGCCGGTGTACGTTTGGGCGACGTACTCGCCAAGGCCGGAGTAAAGACCACAGGCAAACACGTGAGCTTTCGCGGGCTAGACGTGGTGCCCGGCAAGGTGCCGCCGTTTATCCGCAGCATCCCCGTGGAGAAGGCCCTGCACCCGGATACGTTGCTGGTGACGCACATGAATGGCGCGGTGCTGAACAAACACCACGGCTATCCACTGCGGGTTGTGACTCCGGGCTGGATCGGCGCAGCCTCGTGCAAGTGGCTCACTGAGATCAAAGTGCTGGAAAAAGAATTTGACGGCAACTTCATGAAGCCGGGCTATCGCTGGCCCACAAGGCCACTTACTCCGGGCGAGGCGGTAAAACCGGAAGAGACGACTCCACTGACCGCGCTGGATGTGAAGTCCATTATCGCCGGACCCACAGAAGGCGCGAAACTCAAGCCGGGATTGAATACAGTGCATGGGGCGGCGTGGGCCGGCGAAGACGATATCGTGAAGGTAGAAGTTTCGGCTGACGGCGGTGCCACTTGGGTGGATGCGAAGCTCGACCCCCAGCAGTCGAAGTATGCTTGGCGTCTTTGGAGTTATGCGTGGAAGCCCAAGCAGCGCGGCGAATACGCACTACAGTCTCGCGCCACCGACAGTCAGGGCCGCACCCAAGGAGCGGCCGCCAAGTGGAATCCTAGCGGCTATCTGTATAACGCGATAGATCAGGTGAAGGTACATGTGGATGCGTAACCAACCAAGGCAGGGCCTCATCGTCAGCAGCAAGTTTGTTCACCTTTTTGTTCACCTTGCCGTCTTAGTCGGCGCTTGTGCCGTGCTCATTTTGGCGACCATCCTGATTCCGACGCGAGTTCAGGCCGCTGGCCCCGCCCTGCCCTCTGGCACTATGCAGGCCAAGGCCGTCACCCTTTGCATGGAGTGCCACGATGCACACATCATCGTGCAGCAGCGCATGGCCAAGCCTGCGTGGATAAAGGAAGTGGAGAAGATGACGCGCTGGGGCGCAACCGTGGCACCGGAAGATAAAGACGCACTGGTGGACTATTTCAGCTTGAACTTTGGCGTGGACGTTCCCGCATACGAAGCGACCATGACTGCGGCAACCAGGAGTGCGAAGAAAGCAAAGCCATAAGTGGAGTTCTGGCAGCCTTCGGTGGAGGTCGCGAGTAAAAATCAATCGGGCTGCACCGGGTACACCGGTGCAGCCCGACTTACTGGATAGCTTGCTACCTGCTCTTTATTTTTTGCCCGCTGTAATTACGACGAATGTATCGGGCAAAATGCTAGGACGCGGACGCGGATTCTCCGTCGTTTTCGCCGGTGCCGGGCCAAAGTCCGCAGAGACTGTCAATAGCTGTTTGGTGCCTGGGTCATAAGTAATCGTCCGTGCGCCCTTCTTCGTAACTAAGGTCTGAATCACCTCATACTTGCCCTTGCGCTCGCCGACAAAGGTCATGGTGCCGTCCTGACCATTGGCACTGACGGCAACCTTGCCCGCCTCATCGAACGCGGTGCCATCTACTCCGTCACCGATTGGAAGATTGGCCAGCAACTTACCCGACTTAGCTTCCACCACGGCCATCACTTTGTTGCCACAACCGGCAAACAAGTGGCCCTTGGACCAATCTGCCGCCAAGCCGCTGGGCTCTTTGCAGGTGCCAAGCTTCCAGCGCGCGAGTATCTTGTTGGTTTTGCTGTCAATATCTACAAGTTCGCTCTTGTCTTCCACGTTCACATAGACATGGCCCTTGCCATCAGCAACGGCATACTCCAGTGCGCCGCCGATCTGGATCGTTGCCACCGCCGTGCGTGTCCTGGGGTCAATCACGGTGACGGTGCCACCGCGATGATCCATGCTCATTACGTGGCCCGATGCCGGGTCGTAAATAATGGCGTCCGGCCCTTCGCCGGTCTTCACTTTGCCCAGCACTTTCAGCGTTTTGGTGTCGAAGGCAACGGCCATATTGTCGCGACCGCTCGTCCCAAATCCCAGATTCATGCCCGGCACTACCGCCACGCCATGTGCGCCGTTAATGTCCGTGACTTCGCCCACTTGCTTGCCCGTGTCGAGATCCACCACCATGTAGCCGGTACCGCGTGCAATATACAGGCGGTGCGCCCCTTCATCTACGTTCAAATAGTCCCAGCCGCCATCACCACCCAACTTCATGGATGCGCCCAGCTTGTACGGCCCATCCTGTGCTTGCACACTGGCGGTTAACAGGACCAACCCGACCGCCCCTAGTACTATCGCCATACCCACAAAACTTCCGATTGCTTTTCGCTTCATGATTGCTCCCCGTTACCAAATTTGGCCACCTTCTGGCCAGTGGCCTTCCTGCCATTTATAAGGTACATCACTGAGATGAACATAAGCCACGGAATGCCAGCCCGCAGCGCCAATTGCATACCATCCACGAATTGGGTAGTCACTAGAATCGCCACGATACTCGCTGCGCCCGCAATTGTCGTGTAAGGGAAAGCCCACACCCGAACTGGAAGGCTGCTGAGCGCTCCTGCCCACTTGGCGCGAAATGCCAAGTGGGTGATGAAGATCATCATCCAAACAAACAGTCCGCCGAACAGAGCCACTCCAAACATATACACGTAGGCCCGGTCTGGGTAAAAATGAGCCAGCAAGATCGCCAACCCTAGCCCCGCGCCTGAAATCATCAGCGCATTCCACGGCGTGCCCCTGCGGGAAACACGCCCCAGTTCGGCGGGCGCATGGCCTCCCCGTGCCAGCGAAAACATCATCCGGGTCGCCAGGTATAGGTTGCAGTTCATGCTAGAGAGCGCCGCCGTTAACACTACAAAGTTAATGACGTGCGCAGCGGCTGGAATTCCTACAAGGCTAAAAACTTTTACAAACGGACTCGCCGTAACCCCTGCTCCGGGCTGCAACTCCGTCCACGGCACAATCGCCACCAGCACAGTAATAGAGCCGAGGTAAAAGATGACCAACCGCAATAGCATGGTGCGCATTGCGCGGGGCAGGGCTCGGCTTGGGTCGCGCGCTTCGCCCGCCGTCACCGCCACCACCTCGGTTCCGATGAAGCTAAAAATGACGATCACCAGCGCCATCCACACGCCCGCAAAGCCATGCGGCGCGAAGCCACCGTGCGACGAGAGGTTAGCGAAACCAACCTCCGGGGCACGGCCGGGCATGGCAACTCCGAGGATGATAGCCAGACCCAGAGCAATGAACAACAGAATCGCCACCACCTTGATCATCGAAAACCAGTACTCAACTTCTCCAAAGTTACCCACACTACTGGCGTTGATTGCGATCAGCGCCAGCGAGCACGCCACCACGAAGACCCACTGCGGGACCGCAGGCCACCACCACTGGCAATAGACGCCGACCGCCACCGCCTCACCGCCAATCGCGATGACCTGCGCTGCCCAGTAGGTGTAGCGCATCACATACCCTGCCCAACCGGATAAATAGAGCTCGGCGTACACACCAAACGAACCCGCCGTAGGATGCGCCACCGCCATCTCTGCCAGCGTACCCATCAGCAACAGCGCAATCGCTGCACCGAGCGCGTAGGTGACGATTACCGCCGGGCCAGCAATGCGCACCGCCAGCCCGCTGCCCAGAAAGAGTCCGGTGCCAATCGCGCCGCCAATGGCAATCATCGCAAGCTGGCGCGGAGAAAGCTGGCGTGCCAACCCGGCCTCGTTCTGCTCAATCCGGCGCCATTGTTCGGCAGTGCTCTCTTCTTTCAATCCATCTCCTGTGGACGCATAGGCCCGCATCGGCGCGAACAGTGCGAACGGTGCCTCCCGTTGCTGGGATGTCAACCGGGTTCTTCGAGGTCTTCGTCGAGCGAACAGTGTACGCTGTCTAAGGCCGTGCCGCGCTCGCCGCAGATGGTCACGCCCACTCCTCCTATGAATAAAGCGACCGCAAGTTTCACCCTTGGCAACGTGCGGCAGCAGTTCCCTGCTCTCGCCGCAAAGACCTTTCTCGACGCAGCCTGCGTCAGCCTGACGCCTCTGGTGGCAGCCGAGGCGATCCAGAACTTTCTGGAAATGGCGACGCTTTGCCCCTCTGCTTCATCTACGCTGCATCACATCGCAATGGACGAAATGCGCGCTGCTGCGCGGCCTGCTGCGGCACGGCTCATCCACGCTCACGAAGATGAGATCGCGCTGGTAGAAAGCACCTCGCATGGCCTCGCTATCGCCGCACAGGCGATTCCCTTCCGTAGCGGCGACCGGGTGTTGCTCTGCGATCTGGAGTTTATGCAGGTAGCGATCCCGTGGCTGCAACTGCAGCAACACGGCGTAGCCGTCGAGTTGGTGCCGCACCAATCCGGCGGCATTACCGCCGAACAGATTGCAGCCCGTTTAACGCCCGCTACCCGTGCCATCGTCATCAGCTCCACGCAATGGACTAACGGCTTCCGCTGCGACCTCGCCGCCATCAGCCAGATGTGCCGCGACCGCAATGTGTGGCTCGTAGTGGACGCGATTCAGCAGCTTGGTGCCTTCCCCATTGACGTGCAGCAGACTCCCGTGGACTTTCTCGCCTGCGGCGGACACAAGTGGCTGAATGCCCCATTTGGCTGCGGATTTCTCTACATCCGCAAAGAGCGCATGCAAGAACTTAATTCGCCGATGGCGGGCTATCTTTCGCTGCAATCGCCAGAAGGCGGATGGGGCAACTACTTTCAGACACCCTCGATCACTCCGGTGTCCGACTACAAATTCGTGTGCGAGGGGCGGGTGTATGAGGCAGGCGGCACCGCCAACTATCCCGGTGCCATCGGACTAGCCGCGTCGCTCGGTCTGATCGAACAATTGGGGCAGGATGCCATCTCGCAGCACATTCGCAGCCTCACCGATCAACTTATCTCCGGCTTGCAGTCGCTGAATGTGCAGGTGGTGACGCCACTGACCCCGGCCAATCGCTCGGGCATTGTCAGCTTCAGCGTGGGCGAGGCTTCAGCCAACATCGCTTTGATGGAGTTTCTGCTGGCGCGCAAGATTTTAGTGAGCGTCCGCTACACCTCCCAGGTTGGTGGTGTGAGGGTCTCGTCCCATTTCTACAACCATGCTGCGGATATAGACCGCCTGCTTGCCGCCGTCGGTGAGTACCGCAAGGGATGACGAGCAGACCATGCGCTTGGCAGCAGCCCTTGCCTCTGGAGCGGCCACTGCCGCTCTGCTAACATCCTTGCAACCCAATGGCCATATATTTACTTCCGTTCATCGCCGCCGTTGCCGGTCTCGCGCTTATCCTCATCATCCTGTGGGATGCCATTGAGACGATCTTGGTGCCGCGCCGCATCAGCCGCAAGTTACGCCTGGCGCGCGTGTTCTATATGACCAGTTGGAGCACCTGGCGCGCCTTGGCCCGCCGCATCGCCAAGCCTTCCCGGCGCGAGTCGGTGCTTGGGTTTTTCGCGCCGCTCTCGCTCATCTTGCTATTGGCGGTTTGGGCGACCGGCTTAATCTTTGGCTTCTCTCTGCTGCAATGGAGTGCCGCGCAGCTCTTCCCCGGCATCACTCCCCGCGGGTGGAATCAGCTGCTATACATGAGCGGCGAAACCTTCTTCACCCTCGGTTATGGCGACATCACGCCCACCAACGGCTTAGGCCGCCTGCTGTCGGTAATGGAATCGGGCATGGGCTTCGGCTTTTTGGGCACCGTCATCGGCTACCTGCCGACCATGTATTCCAACTTCAGCCAGCGCGAGATTGAAATCACCCTACTGGACGCCCGGGCGGGTTCGCCGCCCACCGCCGCAGAATTCCTTTCACGCATGGTGTTGTGCGAAGAACGCGGCGCGTCCGATGAAGTGCTTCGCGACTGGGAACGATGGGCCGCTCAAGTGCTGGAAACACACATCTCTTATCCGCTGCTGGCCTATTACCGTTCGCAGCACAGCAACCAGAACTGGCTCGCAGCCCTCACCATGATGCTGGATGCATCGTCGCTGGTAATGACTGGCGTGAATGGCATTGACAAAGGCCAGGCCCGACTCACCTTTGCCATGGCTCGACACGCTTTGGTGGACATCACGCAGGTTTTTGTGCGGACCTACCAGCCCCACCTTATCAACCGACTGCCTTCGGAAGACCTTGCCCGCATCCGGCGTCGAATGGAGCACACTCCTTTGCAGCTACCCGATACACTAGAATTTGAGGAGCGGCTACGCTTGATGCGGCTGAAGTACGAGCCTTACGCGCAGTCGCTGGCGGATTTTCTGTTGGTGGACCTGCCTCCTTGGATTCACAATGAGTGGCGCAAAGACAACTGGCGAGGCGGCCCCTGGGACGGTGCCATCGGCGCGCAAATAGATACCTTCATCGCCGACGATCACTTCTAGAGCGTCGCTGTGTGAAAATAGTTTGACTATGTCCACTACCGCCGCCCAAGTCGTCCGCACGGAAGCCGAAGCACTGCTTGCGCTGGCCGAGCGACTGGCCGGGCCTATGGCCCCCGCCTTCGACCGCGCCCTCGGCTTGCTACATAACTGTAAGGGCCGTGTCATCGTCACCGGAATCGGCAAGAGCGGCATCATCGCGCGCAAGCTTGCGGCGACGTTTAGCTCGACCGGCGCACCAGCATTCTTTCTTCACCCGGCGGAATCCATTCACGGCGACATGGGCGTCATCGTGCACGGTGACGTCGCCATTGCACTTTCCGCCAGTGGCGAAACCGATGAAGTCATCCGGCTGTTGCCCGTCCTGCAGCGGCTGGAAGTACCTCTCATCAGCATCACTTGTGACGCCATTTGCGCGGGCACCAGCAAGCTTTCCACTCTCGCGGCAGCCGCCAGCGTCGCGCTCGATTGCTCGGTCGCGCAAGAGGCTTGCAATCTCGGCCTCGCGCCCACCGCTTCCACCACCTCGATGCTCGCGCTCGGCGACGCCCTTGCCGTTGCGCTCAGCCAGCGCCGCAACTTCCGCGCGGAAGATTTCGCCGCGTTGCATCCCGGCGGAAAGCTCGGCCGCAAGCTCACCCGAGTGGAAGAGTTGATGCACTCTGGCGACGCGCTGCCGCAGGTCGCACCCACCGCGCGCATGGCGGATGTAATCTTTGAAATGTCGAGCAAGAAGCTGGGGGTAACCGCAGTTGCGGAACCTTCGCCACAGGGCGCGAACGCACCCGGCAACCTTGTCGGCATCGTCAGCGACGGCGACTTGCGACGGCTGCTGGAGCGCTACTCGCGCGAGGCTGGCAGCAGCGATGGCGGCGGTGACAACCGCCGTGACGTGCTCGACCTGACCGCCGCCGACTGCATGACCCGCAACCCGAAGACCGTATCGCCCGGCACCTTCGCCGCCACCGCGCTCGCGATGATGGAAGAGAAAAAAATTACGTCCCTCTGCGTGGTCGGCGCACAGGCAGAACTGCTGGGCATCATCCACATGCATGACCTGTGGGAGTCGCTGGGAGCCTAGGCCAACACGGTGGCATTTGCCGCAGTTGATGTGGCATAATGTCCATGGAGGTCGTTTATGTCAAGGGCTGTCGCTTACCCTCGCCCCCTGCCTCGGCTTCAGCAATGGCTGGGCGCGAATGCTGAGTCGGAAAAAGAGCTGCTCACTCTGGTGGAAGCGGGTCTGCCGCTGACCATCGTGGCTCACCTTGAGGAGCGCGGCCTGACCAAGTCCGAAGTGCTGCATATTGTCCATCCCCGCACTTTGAAGCACCGCAAGAGCCGGCGGGAGCACCTGTCGCGCGAGGAGTCCGAGCGCGCCCTCCGCACCGCGCGACTCCTGGCACAAGCTGAAGAGGTCATGGGTAGCCCCGCCGCTGCCTTGGGTTGGATGCGCGCTCCCAAACAGCGCTTTGATGGCCGCACGCCGTTCCAGATCATCGGCACCGAACCAGGCGGGCGACTCGTGGAGGAAATGCTCACCCAAATCAACCACGGCATGTTTGCCTGATGTTCCTCTGGCGCATCAGCAACCACCGGTCTCTGGACGGTCGCGGCGGCCTGCTGGCTTCGGCTCGCTGGCACACCAAAGGGCAACCCGTGGTCTATTTAGCCGAGAGCGCCCCCGGAGCGTTGCTGGAGGCCTTGGTACATCTGGAACTCAGCTTCGCTCACCTGCCAGCGGCATATCAACTGTTGAAGATTGAGGCTCCGCTCGATTCGCCCATTGCCACTCTCGACGTAGCTGCCCTTGCGGCGACCTGGGCGAGCGATCCTGCCATCACACGCGCCGCCGGTGATGCATGGCTGGCGGCCGGGGCAACCTCTCTTCTGCGGATTCCCTCAGCCATTGTGCCAGACACCTTCAACCTTCTGCTGAACCCGGCTCACCCCAAAGCCAGTCAACTGCAAATCCTCTGGCACCGGGCCCACCCCTGGGACAAACGGCTGGTGAAGTAAATAGGATGGCGCCCCTGCTCAGGCGCATAATATCCGCATGGCCTACCACTACGAACCGCAAACTGCGCTGGATGAGTTGAATGAAGAAGCTCTGTTGCCCAATCCAGTGAAACTGCGCGACATGATTCTGCGCCACGCGCTTACCCCTGAACAGTCTCTGGAGATCAACCGTCTGTTCCTCGATTACCAGAAGTTCTTCGCCGAGGCGCA
>JANXUR010000036.1 GCA_025356095.1 Acidobacteriaceae bacterium
GAGGTGGCGTTTGCCTGCTAAGACCCACCGCCTGCGCGGCTACCTGATGATCGCGGGGGCGACCCTGCTATGGGCGATCTCGGCCAACATAGGCCGGGCGTTGTTTACCGGACGATTGCTGGCAGCGGATCAACTGGCGCATCCGATTGCGGCACTGCCGTTGGCGCAGGTGCGCGCCACGGTTTCTACGTTGGTTCTGGGCGTACTGCTTTTGTGGCGACGCGGATTTCGACCCCTGGTACTGGCTCCGCGCGATGCTGTGCAATGCCTGTTGCTGGGCGCGGCCGGGCTGGCCGCTTCCAACTTCCTCTATTACTACGCCATGCAGACCACCAGCGTGGCTTCGGCGATTATCGTGCAATACACGGCACCGGCTTGGGTGCTGCTATGGGTATCCTTTCGCCATCGCAACTGGCCCTCGTTGAGCAAGGCGGGCGCTGTTGCACTGGCGATAGTTGGTTGCGCGCTGGTGGTGGGAGTAATCGGTGGCAACGGATTGCACGGCACCACGCTCGGGCTTCTGGCCGTGCTGCTCGCATCGTTCAGCTTCGCCTACTACAGCATCGGAGGGCACGACCTGCTGCGGCGGTACGACCGCTGGCTGGTGGTGTTTTACGCGTTTCTGGGCGCCGCGTTGTTGTGGGCGATCGTCCATCCGCCCTGGCTGCTGTTCACACAAAGCTACTCGCAGCGGCAATGGGCGTTCCTGATTCTGTTTGCTCTGGGCTCATCGCTCGGCCCCTTTGCGCTGTACTTTCTCGGTCTGCAATATGTGGATGCCACCAGCGCCATTGTGACTTGTTGCCTGGAGCCAGTGATGTCCATCCTGTTGGCAGCCGCGATTCTGGGTGAGTCGCTACTCCCGCTGCAAATTGCTGGCGTGGTGGTGGTGCTGAGCGGAATCATTTTGGTGCAGTTGCCCGAACGGGCACAGGACAAGGGGGAACTCGCAGTGGTGCCGATTGACTAGGCCAACTGCCGTCCGCGCGTTTCTGGCAGTAGCAGTGAAAATGCCGCCGAGATCGCATAGAACACGGCGCACAGGTAAAACGCCGAGTTCAGCCCGTGGCGTTGGCCGATCCATCCGATGATGAAGGGTGAGAGCGCACTGAGGGTGCGGGCACCGTTGTAGGTAAAGCCAAGCCCCCGGGCGCGCAGCGTGGTGGGATAAACCTCACTACCCACGATTCCCGAGCCGGAAAACAGGCCCGTGCCAAAGAAAGCCACCAGTGTGCCGAAGATCAGCAGCGCCAGTGGCGAGCGCGCCATGGCGTAGAGCGGCACCATCGCCGCGGCGCACAGTGGATACAAGAAGAACGCCTTGCGTCGGCCTATCGCGTCCGCTACCCAGCCAAAGCCGACATAGCCGGGAAACATGCCAAAAAGATTCAGCAGAACCAGCAGGGTAGTGGTATCCACTACGTTGAGGCCGCGTCCGCCCTGCGCTACGGAGAGTGACAAATAGGGCGGAATCCACGTAAACAAGCCCCACCATGAAAACATCGAAAAGAAGTTCATGAACAGCAAAGCCAGTGTGGCGCGGCGATACTGCGGCGAGAATAGCTGCCAGAAGCTGGTATTGCCGGCGGTGGGCGCTTGCAGGACTCCACCGTCTGCGGCGGCGCGGGTAGCTGCCCGGGCTTCAAGCAGCGCGGCGTTTTGCTTCAGCCACATGGTGGATTCTGGCACATCGCGACGAATCCACAGAGTGAGCAGCGCGGGTAGAATGCCGACGAAGAACGCGGCGCGCCAGTTGGCAAAGTGCAGCACCACTCCCGCAGTAAGGGCAGCGAGGGCGTAGCCGAATGCCCACGAGCCTTGGACCACAGAAAGCGCCTTGGCCCGCAGTTCGGTGGGCCAGGTTTCGGCGACCAGCGTGGCTCCCGTACTCCACTCGCCGCCCATGCCGAGGCCCAGAACAAAGCGAAAAAACGCCAGCATGGGGATGGTGGTGGTGAGTCCGCAGGCGAAGCTGCATACCGAGTAGGTGAGGACGCTAAACATCAGGGCGCGCTTGCGGCCAAAGGAGTCGGCGATAAAGCCGAACAGTATCCCACCGATGCCTGAGGCGAGCAGCGTGAGCGTATTCAAGAAGCCGGCCTGCGCTTTGCTCATACCCAGCGCCTGCATCACGTGAGCCAGCACCATGGCGTAGAGCATCACGTCGAAGGCGTCGAGCATCCAGCCAAGTGAAGCCGCGTAGAGGGTACGGCGCTGGCCCGGGGTGGCCTCAAACAAAAAGAAACGAGCGGGTTTGCCGGGCGGGGGCGGGGCAATGCTGTTTAGGTTTGGGCTGGACACTGGGCAAAATTGTAGCAGGGGGCGGTACGAGGGAAGGCGGGTACATTGGGAAGGCCGCGGAAGCGAAGCAGGCGGCGAATTCCCGATTCGGGAATCATCTTGTCAAGGGCATTTACTTGAGGGAATGCATGTTAAGTACATGATAAATATACGATTATAATTTTCGTGGTTTAGGTACAATCACCCCCGGCTTCCTGCTATCCTTTAAATATAGGGCGAAATTGAAGCGAATATTTGCGATCTATCTGCAGGCTGGGGCCAGCCTCAGGTAGCGCTGCGCACGCGTGGCATCGCGCATAATCTGGGCTCGCAAGGCTTCAGGGCTGTCGAACTTGCGCTCGTCACGCAGGCGGGAGAGGAAGCAGATTTCCACGATGGTGTTGGGGAACAGATCCACCTCGCGAAAATCAAGCAGGTGGGTCTCGATGGCGAAAGAGTCCTCGCCAAAGGTGGGGCGATTGCCGACGTTGGTGATGGAGTGGAACCATTCGCTGGTGGCTGGAGTGGCAAAGCCGTTGGCCAGTCGGGTGCGGGTGATGTAAACGCCGTTGCAAGGCACTAGTTCCTGATAGCGGGCGAGGTTGATGGTGGGGACTACGAGTTTGCTGCCAATGCCGCGTCCGCGTCCGGGGTTGGCGAGGATGCTGAAGGGTCGGCCGAGCAAGGCGCGGGCACGTTCCACGCGGCCTTCTGCCACCAGTTCGCGGACCCGGCTGCTGGAAACGGTTTCGCCATGCCAGCGCATCTCGGGATAAACAGTAAGGCTGAAGCCGAATTCCTGGCCCAGTCCGCGCAGGGTGGCTACATCACCAGCGGCGCGATTGCCAAAGCGGAAGTTGAAGCCTTCGTGCATCTGCGCGACGTGCAGTTTTTCCACCAGAATCTGCTCGACGAATTCGCGCGGCGAGAGCAGCGAAAGGTCGCGAGTAAAGGGAAGCAGAAGCACGGCATCCACGCCGGTTTGGGCTAGCAAGTTGAGTTTTTCCGGTAGCGGCGTGATCAGTTGCAGGGGTACATCTGGCCGCAAGATGCGGGTGGGGTGTGGCTCAAAGGTGAGGACAACGGACTTTCCGCCGATAGCATGAGCCTGTTCGCGAATGGCAGCGATGACGCTGGCGTGGGCGCGGTGTACGCCGTCGAAGTTGCCCGCACTAGCGACGCAGGGACCGAACGTAGCAGGGATTTGGTCAAGGGTATGGAAGATTTGCATACGTGTTACTGTCCTAGGCAGACTGCTGGTGTTCGAGTCGGCAGTTGGCTATGCCGTGAGCGAGACGGTGACGTCGGAAAATTTCTTGAAATCAGAATCGAAGGTGGCAACCTTTAGTCCCGTTGCTGCAGCGATTGCGGCAATCAGGCAATCCACAAAATCCAAATCGGTAGCTGCATATCGGGACAAGGCATCGAGGTGAACGTCAAGCTCTGCGAGATCCACGCCGGGGCTATCCATAAGACCGCTCAGTACGCTTGATGTCCGCGCGCGAGGGTATTGGTAGAAGGAGCCGAGGAGAAAAACGCATTCTGCCAGAACCGCTGGCAGAACCACCAAATCAAGGTCGCCGCGGTCGCAGGCTTCAAACAAAGCCGACGCCATCGGAGAATGAGACTGATGATCCTGCACCAGATGGCGAATGATCACATTGGTGTCAACGAGACGGAGCGTGCTCACTTGATCCGGCCCAAAGCCCGATCCGCAGCAATTTGGCGAATTTCGGCGATGGACATGTTCCGTCCCAAGTCGCTCGCAAGGGCTCCCTTAAAAGACATGGTGCCGGGATGGACACGGATCGTGGCCTCATTGCCTTTCACGGAGTACTCGAGGCGAACGCCTGGCTTGATTCGCAATGCGGCCCGAACGCCACTGGGGATCGTTGTTTGGCCTTTCTTAGTGACCGTGGAATGCACTTGGTGATCTCCCTTGGTGTGTAACTATTCCTTGCAATAAGCTTATGCCTTACTTTTAGGACATGCAAGGCGCGCCTAGCTAGGCCGCATTCCAGACGTCAAATCTCGAACTCCAACTTCATGCCGTCGTATGCCAGACGCACATGGGGTGGCAAGGTCGCGTTGGTGGCTTGGTGGGGCAGGTCGTGGCAAATGTGGGTAAAGAAGGTGCGCTGCGGTTTCAGTTGCTCGGCAATGGCCAGCGAATGTTCGACGGTGGAATGCGTGGGGTGCGGCTTGTGGCGCAGACCATCAAGAAATAGAACGTCGAGACCGCGCAGTTGTGCGAGCGATGCGGGCGGAATCTGGCTGAAGTCGGTGAGGTAGGCGGCCGAGCCGAAGCGGAAGCCATAAATTTCGGCGTCGCCGTGAATCACGATGACAGGTTCGAAGCGAGCTGCGTAAAGGTCGAAGGGGCCGGTGATGTGCTTGAGCTCAAGCCGGGCGATGCCGCCGAATTTATAATTCGCGTTGAAGATGTAGGCAAACATACTGCGCAAAAAGTCAGCCATATCAGGCCGCAGGTAGAGGGGTATCGGGTTTTCGCGGTGGAAGCTAAGGGGGCGCAGGTCATCAATGCCCAGAATATGATCGGCGTGGGTGTGGGTATAAATGACGGCATCTACCTGCTGAATTTTCTCGCGCAGAGCTTGTTCGCGGAAGTCGGGCGTGGTGTCTATCAACACAGTCCGGCCTCCGTATTCCAGCATGATGGAAGGGCGGGTACGACGGTCGCGGGGGTCGGTCGAGCGGCAGACGCTGCAATCGCAGCCGATGGTGGGGACTCCCATCGAGGTGCCGCTGCCGAGTACGGTGAGGGTGGCTCGCATAGTTCAATCCGTGAGCAAAAGGGTCGTGTTCAAGCTTGGCCGAGTGCTAGTCGGCGAGTGTATTCGGCGAGCGCTAGTCATGGTGAAAGTAGAACAAGTTACCGTCTACATCCTTGACGGTGAACTGGCGCAATCCCCAAGGCTTTGTTTTCAAAGGTTCCACGATGTTGGCGCCGAACGACTTCAGTTCCAGATGCAACGCATCAATATCTTCGGCAAACAGCCAGTGAACGGCAGGTTCAAAAGGAGGCATTCTCTTGCGGAAGAATATCGCCACGTCAGAGCGGCTGACGGCACCGATTTCCCCGCCGGGGTAAAGCCAGCCGATCGCAAAGCCGAGAGCATCTCTGTAATGCTCTTGTGCGCGTTGCACATCCATAACCGGCAGCTCCGGGACGGGTCTGCCCATCGCGGCCAATTTCTCTCTTGCACTCACAGAGACCTCCTTTTACCCAGTGGGTTGCCGCCACTGCAATCCGCTCTTGGGGCGATAAGCGGGCAGACGCGTCGCACCAGAAGCGAACCTCTATCCGCTGATGATGGTGGGGCCGGGCTTGCCGCCGGGCATGCTGCCGGGCATGCTGCCGGGCATGCTGCCGGGCATGCTAAGGATGCCGGGCTTTTGCCCCTGAGCACCTTGAGCATTTGCTTGAGCCTGCCTAGCCATCGCTTGCGTCACTTCTAAATAGGAGACGCGCAGCTCATAAAGACTGTTGCGCATCATGCCCTCTTCGTTCTCGGTGGTGTTGCCCTTGGTCTTTTCTTGCAGCAGGGTCAGGGTGTCAATGGTTTGGCGAGCGCCGAGGATATCGAGCCGCGGTTGCTGGTCCCGCTGATAGACCAGGCCAAGTTGCATCAAGCCGGTCATGTGCATGGAGCCGACCAAGCGCTCAAAGGTCATCTGCAGGTCTTTGACGCCGTCGGCACCAATTTCGTTTTCAATCATGCGGTCGAAGGCGACGTTGCTCTGCGAGTAGGCGTTGACGGCTGCGGCGTGCTCTTCGGGAGTAGGCTCAGGAGCTTCGGGCTCAGATGTGTCGCCAGTCACGGCCGCAGCGTGCGAAACATTGGCAGGTGGGCTGGGCATGACGGCGCTGGGCATAACGGCGCTGGGCATAACGGCGATGGGCGTAACGGCGCTGGGCATGACAGCGATGGGCGTGGGCGCGGCAGCTGGTTCCGGAGCCGATTCCTGAGGGGCATCCGGGCGGACGTCGCCCTCAGTGGTGAACTTGCGACGGTCGTTGACGACGAATCCTGTCTCTTCTTGGCGATCTCTAGGCATGGAGGCTTCTTTCAATCCTTTTTATTGGTTACGAATGGAGGCGGCGCAACGGTGAGGGTCGCACCTTCGATTTCTAAAACTGTGGCGGGGGCGCCAAACTCGCGCCGCAAATAGCCGAGTGCTACGGCAAGGTTGCCGGCAGTTTCGGGCAGTAGCGCGGCGGAGGTGATTTCGCCAATGTCGCGGCCTTCCCGCTGAATAAAGGTGTTGGGCACAGGCAAAGTTCCGATGACGGTGAATCCAGTGAATTGGCGGTGGACTTTGCCACGGGAGCGAATGCGCTCTACGATCTCTTGCCCAATGTAGCAGCCTTTGGCAAAGTGCAGGGCACGGGCATCCTGATTAATCTCTTGCGGGATGTCGCGCTCGCGGATATCGGTACCGTAGAGCGGAATGCCTTGGGTGATGCGCCAGAGTTCCATGGCGTCGCTGCCAGCAGGGGTAGCCGATTGAGCGACGAGGGCATTGAACAGCGCTTGCTTGGTGGCGGGATGAATCCAGAGCTCAAACTGCTCGCTGGAGTTTGATGCTGGTGTGGCTTCGCGCCGCAAAACGTAAAGCGGGGTGCCATGCCAGTGGAGTTGGGTGCCGCTGAGTTGAGCCGCTTCCGCTGCCGGGATTCCAGCGGCTGCCAGCACTTCGGCTGCGCGGGGGCCGGTTACCAGCAGGGCAGACCACTCACCCGTGAACGGGGTGAGCGTCACGTCGTCCATGATGATGAAGTGGTCAAGAAAGGCGTGAAGCTTGCTGACCTGAGCTTGATCGGTGGTAAGCAGCAGGTGCTGGCCGAAGTGCCAGATGTGGGCATCACCTTGAACGTGGCCCTGAGGGTTCAGAAAAAAGCCGTAGGTGCCGCGGCCCTCGGCGAGGTCGCGGACGTTGTTGGTCAACATGCCGTTGAGCCAGCGGGTGCGGTCTTCTCCGCTGACGAAATATCCAGTGCGCCAGTTGGCATCGGTAACTCCGCAGCCCGTAGTGAGCGCAGAATACTCTTGCTGCACCGAGGTGTAAGTGGCGACGGCTTCGCTGCCACAATACACCGACATTGTGGGCAGGACGGCCAGACTGGAAGGTGAATGGGGCATGGTAGACCTTTCCATTATAGACGCAGCGGCCAAGACGCAGCGGCCAAGACGCAGCAGGGCATGGCCTCGGCATCCCAAAGCCGTTGGTGTAACGTCTAAGGAGTATGCCGAATCGTCGAAATCGCTTCTTGGGCCTCGTCTCTGTGTGGGTCCTCACGCTATTGTGGGCCGTGTTGTGGGGTGAGGGTGCGGTTGCGGAGTTGGCGGGGCAGAACCCGCCTAACGCTTTCACTGCGGAGGGAAGCAAGCCCGACGCCGCGCCTGCTGCGATTGCCGCGATTGCTGCGGCAGCCGCGCCTACTGGTAAGGCAAGCGTCGAGTACCACATTTCCGCTGAGGAAACGCGTCAGTTGTTTGACGAGGTTGATCGCATCTTCGAGTTCGTGTCGAAGGACACGGGCTTGCCGCTGAAGTCGCCGGTAAAAAAGCGGATTGTAACCCGCAAGGAGGTTGCGGACTATGTGGAGACGCAACTGAATCAGGACGAATCGGCCAAGCGGCTGGAGCGGAGTGAGTTGGTGCTCAAGAAGTTTGGGCTGATTCCGCGTGAATTCGACCTGCATAAAGCCTTTGTAAAGCTGCTGCAAGATCAAGTGGCGGCGTATTACGACCCCAAGAGCAAGACGGTGAATCTACTGGATTGGGTACCGCTGGATCAGCAGGAATCCGTGGTGGCGCATGAGTTGACGCACGCCCTGCAAGACCAGAATTTTGACCTGCTGAAGTATGAGAAAGAGAAGTACGAGGACTTGCCGCCGAGCGCGCTGGACGTGAGCGTGAAAGAAGTGGCAGCCGATGAGCGGGGTGGCGCACGCGAGGCAGTGGTGGAGGGCCAGGCCATGGTGGTGATGATGGACTACCTGCTGCGCGACGAAGGCACCAGCGTGGCGGATGCGCCGTCTTTGGTGGACGCTATGAAGAAGGGCATGGAGACCGGTGACCAGTCTATTGCGATGGCTGAGACGCCAATATTCTTGAAGGATTCGCTGACGTTTCCGTATTTTTACGGTCTGGATTTGGTGCGATATTTACTGCAACGAGAGAAGGAAAGCGTGAAGGAAAAGGGCGGGGAACAGGGGGCGACGAATGCAACGCCAGTGACGCCGTCCGCTTTGGAAGGGAACACCGCCCCGCATATTTCTGGTCTTCCGCTGACGGCGGAGCAGAAGGCACGAGCCTTTCGCGAGCCCTACCGGCATCCGCCGGAGACCTCGTATGAGGTGATGAATCCTGAGGCGTGGGCCCGGGGTGAGCGCTTTCCGGTGATGACGATTGCGAAGTTTTCTGCGTTGCTGAAGGGAAAGTTTGAGCGGTATGATGCCGGCGCGATTGGCGCGTTTGACGCGCATCTGCTGGCCAAGCAGTATGAGAACAACGAAACCGCCGACCGGGTGGCGCGGGGGTGGCGCGGGGGCTATTACTTTGCGGTGCATCCCATCCATGCTTTGAAACCACGCCTGAACCTGATCTTTGCGTCGCAATGGAAGGACGAAGCTGCGGCGGCTATTTTCTCTGGGACGTACGTGCGGGGACTCGGCCAGCGCTACACCAGTGCGCAACCCGACACTGCGGCGAACGGGGGCCCTGGGGTGCGCCGTTGGAAGACCGAAGAAGGGCCGGTGACCATTGAAACCCAAGGCGCGTTTGTATTCGTGCTAGAAGGTTTTGATGACGACACTGCCGACGGATTGCGCCAGGCGCTGCACCGTGCGGCGGGATTGCGTGAGGAAGAGAAGGCTGGAGCCGCGCATTGAGGGAATCTGCGGGGGGGCGGCACTGGCGTCCGCTATAATTTTAGTGCGCGGAAATTGAACGCCGCGGTTGGAGGTTAGTTTGGCAGAAGCTTTGGCACAGGCAGATATTGGCATTATTGGTGGTAGCGGCTTGTACGGTATGTCGGGATTTACCGATGCGCAGGAAGTACGGCTGCGGACGCCGTTTGGCATTCCGTCCGATGCCTATATTGTGGGTACGCTGGAAGGCCGCAAGGTGGCATTTTTGGCGCGGCATGGGCGGGGCCATCGCCTGCTACCTACGGAGTTGAACTTTCGCGCCAACATCCACGGGATGAAGCAGTTGGGGGTGCAACGCATTCTGAGCGTATCGGCAGTTGGCTCGCTGAAAGAAGAACACAAGCCCACAGACTTTGTAATTCCTGACCAATTTTTTGACCGGACCCGCGAGCGAGTCTCCACTTTTTTTGGCGGCGGCGTGGTCGCCCACATCGCATTTGGCGACCCAATTTGCCCGGAGTTAGCCGAGTTAGTGGATGACGCGTGTAAGTCAGCCAATGTAGTAGGCAAGCGTGGTGGGACTTATGTATGTATGGAAGGGCCGCAGTTCTCTACCAAGGCGGAGTCCAATGTGTATCGCAGTTGGGGTGCCGATGTAATTGGCATGACGAACCTGCAGGAAGCCAAGCTGGCGCGCGAGGCAGAGATTTGCTACGTGACGATTGCCATGGTTACAGACTACGACTGCTGGCATCCGGCGCACGACGCAGTAACGATTGACCAGATTGTGGCAGTGCTGCACCAGAATGCTGGAAACGCGCAGAATGTTGTGCGGCAGGCGGTGAAAGCGATGCCGAAGAGTGCCAGTTGCAAGTGTGGCAGCGCGCTGCAATTTGCCATGTTGACTGATAAGAGCACAATTCCGGCAGCAACCAAAGAGAAGCTGAAGCTAATTATTGGCAAATATTTGTAAGAAGTGTCGGTAAGAAGAATTGGCGGCTATCGCCACATTTGGCGCCTGAAACCTGAAACCTGAAACCTGAAACTACTATGAGTATTCTCGCGGTTGGCACCATTGGTCTTGATACGATCGTTACTCCTTCCGGACAGCGCGAGAATATTCTCGGCGGTTCGGTCACTTATTTTGCCCTTTCGGCCAGTTACTTTACGGATGTTCGCGTAGTGGCTGTGGCCGGTGCGGACTTTACCCCTGAACTAGAGTCGGTGCTGACGAAATGCAAAGTGGATACGCGGGGCATAGAGCGAACTGCGGGGCAAACCTTTCGCTGGGGTGGAGACTACACGAGTAACCTGAACGAAGCGCAGACCACGTTCACTGAGTTGAATGTGCTGGCGGAGTTTAATCCTAAGATTCCCGCTGAATATTTGGACAGTAACTTTTTGTTTCTGGGCAACATGGTACCGGCGAATCAGGCACAGGTGCGCCGCTTGATGAAGGATGCCTGGCTAACTGGCTGCGACACCATGAACTACTGGATTCAGAGCGCGCCGGAAGAGTTGGCAAAGACACTGAATTTGGTGGATGTGCTGCTCATTAATGACGGCGAAGCGAAAATGCTGGGCGAAGAACCGAACTTGATGCGCTCAGCGCAGCGGATTCTGGCGATGGGTCCGAAGGCGCTGGTAGTGAAGCACGGCGAGTATGGCGCCACGATTTTCTTTCGTGAAGGTGCGTTTGGAGTAGGGAGGCATCCATTCCGCGCGCCAACGTTGCCGCTCGCCGAAGTGCAAGACCCCACCGGTGCGGGCGACTCTTTTGCGGGTGGATTTATGGGCTATATTGCATCGCAAGGCGAGATCAATCGCGAAGTGCTGAAGCGGGCGATGTTCTATGGTGGAGTGATGGGATCGTTTGCGGTGGAGCGCTTTGGGACCGAGCGGTTACAGCAACTAACTCGCGCGGAGATTGACGAGCGGTTTGCAATCTTCCGTGAACTGACCCACCTTGAGTAAGCGGTCGAGTTTCGCCGCGACTGCGGCTGTCACTTCTGCGGTGCGCGGTGAAGGCGGAGTGGGACGTTGGCTTACGCGTGATGAGTGCTACGTACTAGGATGGGCCGCCGCGGCTTCGCTGGCGGCTTTTCTATGGTTCTTTCTGCGCGGCGAAGTGATGCTGTACGGCGATGCGACCGCGCGCATCAATCAGGCGCGGCGCGTGTTCGATTCGCTGACTCCGGGGTTGCTGCAACTTGGCAGCGTTTGGCTACCGCTGCCAAAGCTGCTACTGGTGCCATTGGTAGTCAACGACTGGGCGTGGCGCACGGGCGCGCTAGCCGGGCTACCTTCTATGGTGGCGTTTGTGTTTGGAACGTTAGGTATTTTTCGCCTACTCAGCCAAGGGATGGAGCGCAGCGGTTATTCGGCTGACCGAGTACGGCTGAGCGCGTGGACGGGGGTTGCGGTGTTTGTGGGTAACCCCAACTTACTGTATCTGCAGTCGAGTGCGATGTCAGAGATGTTAAGTTTGGCCCTGTTTGTGTGGGCGGTGGTGTGGCTGGCGGAGTTCGACTTTCGCTGCCGTGTGGGGGTGCCAGATAGGCAGGCAGCCAGCCGAAGCTTGCTTTTGAGTGCTGTGTGTTTGGCGATGGGTGTACTTACTCGCTATGATTTTTGGTTTTTCGCGCCATTCTTCGGCCTGTGGGCGCTTGTAGTTGTGTTGCGGACAGCGGGGGCTTCGCGTGTTTCCGCCGATGCCTCGTTAAAGTGGTTCTCCGCACTGCGGCCGTGGCTGCTGGCACTCAGTATTGTTACGCTGGCAGGTGCGCTGTGGTTAGGGCTGAATTGGAGCGTGTACGGCAACGCGCTGGAGTTCGCCAATGGGCCATATTCGGCCAAGGCGATTCAGCAGCGCATGTTGGCCTTGGGTGAGCGGCGGCATGCGGGGGATGGCCAGATTTGGGAGGCAACGCTGGTGTATGTTCAGGCTGCACGGGCGAACTTTGCCGATGGTCCGCTGGGAGCGGCGGGATGGTTTTTTGCAGTGGTGGGAGCCATGTGGGCAGCGCTGCAACGGCGAGCTTATGTGGCGTGGCTGCTTTGGCTTCCGCTGGTGTTTTATGCGCTTTCGATCGCGTATGGCAGTGTGCCCGTGTACGTGCCCGGGGATGGCAGCGGGAATCTCTACAACGTACGGTATGGCACGGCGCTGATTCCGGCGGCGTCGGTCAGTGTGGGGTGGTGGTCGGCTGCCATTTGGCGCATCTGGGAACGACCAAGCATGAGCCGTTGGCTGCGCGGGAGTCTGTGCGTGGTGATGTTGCTGGTGGTCGTCATGTCGTATGTGGGGGTAGCTCGCAGTGGCCCGGTATGTTTTCGCGAAGCGGCGGAGGCTTGGCCGAGTTGGCGGGTTATGGATGAGCGGGTTGGGAGCGCGATTGCGGCGCTGCCCCCGCGCTCCCGCATTATGATGGCGGTGGCATTGCAAGGGCGCGCGGTGCAGGCTTCGGGGCGTAACTTCCGTGAGTTTGTGTATGAAGATAGTCAGCCCGTGGGGTTGCATTTGGCAGTTCACCCTGTCGGGTTATGGGACATTGCATTGGCTGATCCGTTAGATGTAAGAGCGAGTGTGGATTACGCTATCGGCTTTGAGGGCGATCTGGTGGATAAGTCGGCACGGGTGCACGGTCTGCCCGTGGTGCGGACGATCGAGTCGCCGGGGTGGCCAAAGGCGACGGTGTACGCTGCGAGGGCGGGGCGGTAGTTCGGGCGATGTGTGCAGTGTGTTGAAGACAGAAAGGCGTTACTACGCCCACGCGTGCAAGGAGCCCTGACCAAAGTAGAGGGTGGAGGGCGTGCCCAGCTATAGGCGGACTTAGGGCACCGTGGGTAGCACACGCGGAATGCTAAAATCGCGCTAGCGTTTGGTGGGTGACTATGGGTGTGGGCATGAGCGATATGTTGCGCGATATGCCGCTAGTATTCACTGCTACCATGCCACGGTTGCTGCTGGCGGCAGTGTTGGGCGGCATTATTGGAGTGGAACGTAGCTGGCGGCGGCGTCCGGCAGGCATTCGCACCAATATGTTTATCTGTTTTGGCGCGGCGCTTTTTACGGCGCTCAGCGAACAGATTGCGGTAGCCGCCCATCAGGATCCGACGCGGATTGCCGCCCAGATTATTACAGGTATTGGATTTTTGGGCGCGGGCGCGATTCTGCATGAACGCGGATCGGTCACTGGGCTTACAACAGCATCCACTATTTTTGTGGTGGCGGGCGTCGGCATGGCCAGCGGGGCGGGGCTGTATTCCACCGCGATCTTCGCCACGTTGCTGGTTTTGCTGGCGCTGGTGGCGCTGGGCTGGCTTGAAGTGGAATTGAATCTGCGCACGATCCGAATGGTGTACGAGGCGCGCGGCAGCAGTGTGGAAGAAATCAGCGTGGAATTGAATACGGTATTGGAACCGGAACGCAAGCTGGCGGGCGATGTCGCGACGGCGCAAGCCAAGGATCACTGGCGGGTGCAGTTCACGGTGGAAGGAACTCATCGTGAGCAACAGCACATTTTGGCGCGCTTGCAGGCCTCGAGCAAGTTGAGTGCCGTGCTGCAAGTGGGCGCGCGAGAAAGCGAGTAGCGCGAGATGGCAACATTATTGGTGATTCCGTTTGTGAAGGCGGCGGGCTGCGGCAATGATTTTTTGCTGATTGATTCTAACTTTGCGCCAGACGCCCCCGCCGAGTTGCGGGCCTTGAGCCGGATGCTATGCGATCGCAACCGCGGCATCGGTGCCGACGGCGTGGAGTGGATGTTTCCTGATGCGGAGTATGACGTTCGCGCGGTGTTGATCAACGCGGACGGTAGCGAGGCAGAAGTTTCTGGCAATGGCACGCGTTGCGTGGCGGCGTGGTTGGCCGACCAGCGCGGGCTAGAGCGGGTGCAGGTGCGAACTGCGGCGGGAGTGAAGAGCTGCGTACTGACGGCGCGCGCCGGTTGGGAGTTCGAGTTTGAGTCGGATATGGGGCGGCCGAAATTGGAAGACGCTCTGGAGTTAACCTTGACGACGCAATCCACGCCGGTGTCCCTACCAAGCGCTCCGAACCAGCCGCGCCAAGTACATGGCACGCGGCTTTCCATGGGCAACCCGCAATATGTGGTGTTTGTAACTGAGTTTCCTGAGTCATGGGCGGCGCTGGGGGCGCGCATTCAGGCGCAAGCCGAGTTTCCGCATGGAGTGAACGTAGATTTTGTGCGGATTGTAGATCGGCACACGGTAGAAGTGCGCTTCTTCGAACGTGGTGCAGGCGAGACGTTGTCGTCGGGGACCGGTTCATGCGCGTCGGCAGTGGCGGCGATTAGCGCGGGTCACTGTCATTCGCCGGTGCGAGTAATGGGCCAAGGCGGCACACAGACGGTGCGATGGGAGGGCGAAGTATTTTTGCGCGGGCCAGCGACGGTGATTGGCCGCGGTGAGTTTTTTGTGGCTTCCGCTGTATGGGAGCCTGCGCAGTGACCACTGCGAACCAAGTGCTGAAGCCTCCAGCACTAAGGCCGGGAGACACCATCGGAATTGTAGCTCCGGCAAGCCCCATGTGGCGCGACCTGCTGGCGCTGGGTTGCCGCACGCTGGAGGAGATGGGGTACCAGTGGAAGTATCTGGATTCCATATTTGCAGAAGAATTGTTTTTTGCAGGGTCAGCAGAGCGGCGGGCGCGAGAGATTGAATCCATGTTCGAGGACGACTCGGTGCAGGCGATTGTTTGCGCGCGCGGAGGGTACGGCTCAAACTACTTGCCACCGCTGTTGAATTTGGAGAAGCTGCGGTCACATCCCAAGATTTTTGTCGGCTACAGCGATGTGACTACACTGCTGAACTACATGACGGAAGCGACCGGGCTGGTGACGTTCCATGGACCGATGATTGCGAAGGATTTTGCTGCGGTGGGTGGGGTGGACGTGGGCTCGTGGCTGGGGGCGCTGAGCGGCGAAAGTTTGCTGGATGTGACGTTGCCGACGACGCATAAATTGCGCGCGCTGCAAACGGGTGAAGCGGAGGGGCGGTTGTGCGGCGGGTGCCTTTCGATGTTGGTGTCGTCATTAGGCACGCCGTATGAAGTCCAGACTGAAGGCTCCATTCTGCTGATTGAGGATGTTTCGGTAAAGCCGTATCAGGTGGACCGGATGCTGATGCAATGGAAGCATGCGGGCAAACTGGACCGGGTGCGGGGGCTTGCCTTTGGTGAGATGCTGCACTGTGAGGCGCCGCCAGATCAAAAAAGTGAGCTAAGATTCACGCTGGAAGAGGTGGTAATGCGCGTGGTAGGTTCGCTCGGGGTTCCGGTAGTGTACGGGCTGCCCTTTGGTCACGTAGCTGGCGCACAACTGACGTTGCCGATTGGCGCGCGGGTACGGCTCAGCGCCGGTGTGGAGGCAATTCGGATTCAAGCTCTGGAGAGTTCGGTGCGGCGAGCATAACTGCACCCGTCGCAAACTGATAGACTCACGATTTCCAATTTGTTTTTGTGGTTCTCGCTTTTTCGCATGGATAATCCTCTGCCTCGACATATACATCTGATGGGAATCTGCGGCACCGCTATGGCATCGCTGGCGGGCATGTTGCAGACGCGTGGGCATCGGGTGACGGGCTCAGATGCGGCGGCGTATCCGCCAATGTCAGAGTTTTTGGCGGGCATTGGTATCACCATTGCGCAGCCGTATGCCGCAGCGAATCTCGTGCCTCGGCCGGACTTGGTGGTGGTAGGCAATGCTATTTCACGCGGCAATGTCGAACTGGAGTTGGTACTGAACCAGCGGATTCCCATGGCCTCCATGGCGGAGTTGCTGCGCGAGGAGTTTCTGCAGCAGAGGGAAGTGATCTGCGTTTCGGGCACGCATGGCAAGACGACCACTACCTCTATGCTGGCTTGGATATTTTCCGTAGCGGGTCGGGACCCATCTTTCTTGATCGGCGGCATCGCGGAGAATTTTGGCTCGAGCTTTGCGGCGAGCGAGGTTTCGCGCGGCGGCAAATCTGGCGGCGAATTCATTATTGAGGGCGATGAGTATGACACAGCCTTCTTCGACAAAGGCCCGAAGTTTCTGCACTATTTTCCGACCACGCTGATTTTGACTTCAGTTGAATTTGACCACGCGGATATTTATGCGGACCTGCCTGCGGTAGAGACTGCCTTCAAGCGGCTGGTGAATTTGATTCCGCAAGGCGGGCGGATTGTGGCCTACGATTCGGGTGATGCTGCGGGAGCCAGTGTGCAGCGCTGTCTGGCGAAGGCGTTTTGCCCGGTGGAGCGGTATGGTTTTGACGAAGCTGCGCACTGGCGCATCACGGATCTGCAATTTGAATCCGCGGCGACGACTTGGCGCGTACAGAAGAGTGGCAAGGCTTGGGGAGAGTTCCGCTTTGCGCTCGCGGGGCGCTACAACGTGCTGAATGCCACGGCGGCAGCGGCGGTGGCGGACGCCTACGGCATTCCGGCAGAGAAAATCGCCGAGGCATTGGCCAGTTTCCGTAGCGTCAAGCGGCGGCTGGAAGTGAAGGCAGAGGTGGGCGGAGTGACGATCATTGACGACTTCGCGCACCATCCTACCGCCATAGCGGAGACGCTGACGGCGCTGCAAGAACGCTATCGCGGACATCGGCTGTGGGCGGTGCTGGAGCCGAGGTCGAACACACTGCGGCGCAAAGTGTTTCAAGCCGAGCTTGCCGCGAGCCTGGCGTTGGCGGATGGGGTGATTGTGGCCGATGTGTTCAAGGCAGAAGCGATTGCGGAGGCGGAGCGCTTGAGTGTCGCCGAACTGATTGCACAGATTGAACACGCGGGCAAGCCAGCACGCTGCCTAGCCGACGCCGACGCGATTGTTGCGACGCTGACTCAAGAGGTGCGCGCGGGCGATGTGGTGGCGATTCTTTCTAACGGTGGCTTTGGCGGGATTTACCACAAGCTACCCGCCGCGTTGCGCGCGCGGTTTGCCGGAGCTGAGAATAGAGCGGGAGGGCACGCTTGATTCGCGCTGCACTTATGGTGGGTTTCTGGGCGATTGCCATGCCGCTTGCCGCGCTGGTGGGCTTTCCGATTGCGTGGGTGCAAGGGCATCCGGGGGTACTGTATCGCTTTGTGATGTGGGGGTGCCGCGCGGGTACTTGGATTAGCGGCGCGCAGGTGACAGCGGAGGGTCGAGAGCACTTAGTGGCCGGGCAGTCCTATATCTTTATGTCCAATCATGTGTCAAATCTTGACCCGCCGATTGAAATTGCGCTGATCCCGGGGCGGACTTCGGTGCTGGTGAAGAAGGAGCTATTCAAGATTCCGGTGCTGGCGCAGACGATGCGCATTGGGGACCTGATTCCTGTAGATCGCGGCAATCGCGAGGCAGGGGTGCAGTCTGTGCGCGATGCGGCGCGGGTGATGCGCAAAGGCCTCAGTATGATGGTTTATCCGGAAGGCGGCCGCAGTTGGGATGGCAAGTTACTACCCATGAAGAAAGGGCCGTTCTATTTAGCGATTGAGTGCGGCATACCCGTGGTTCCTATGACGATTGTAGGGAGCCGCGAGGTGATGAGTAAAGGTAAATTCGAGTGCCACCCCGGCCCGGTGCGGGTAGTGTTTCATCCGCCGATTCCACCGGACGAGTTCGGCTCGAAAGACGAGCTGATGGCGAGAGTAAAGGATGTGATTGCCAGCGCGCTGCCGGAAGAGGAGCGAGGGTAGCGCAAGCAGGGGGCACGCCGAACCATATTGGCCGGTTCATATAGATCATGTGCAAGCGATTTGCCCTGCACTCGCGTTCACTTGCCGCGCAGCTTCTTCGCCAGCTCCGGCAGTTTCTGGAACAGCGCCACTGACCGAAGCCAGATTCTGTTATCAAACGCCGGGGAGCCGCTGACGACTGCTCCCGGTGCGACGTCATGGCCTACGCCGCTTTGGGCGGTGACGATGGCACCATCGCCAATCTTCAGGTGGCCGACGACGCCGACTTGCCCGGCGAGAATCACGTTGTTTCCGACCTCGGCTGAGCCGGCGACCCCGACCTGCGCGCACAGCAGTGTATCTTCGCCGATGGTTGCTCCGTGGCCCACTTGGGCGAGGTTGTCAATTTTCGATCCACTGCCGATGCGAGTTTCTCCGACGCTGGCGCGGTCCACGGTGGCGTTGGATTGCACCTCAACGTTGTCGCCGAGAACGGTGGGGCCGGTCTGCGGAATCTTGTGCCAGTGGCCCATATTGCCAGTGAGGCCGTCTTTTGCAAAGCCAAAACCGTCGCCGCCGATGATCACGCCATTCTGCAAGATCACGTCGTTGCCAATGCGGCAGAACTCGCGCACCACCGCGTGAGCATGGGCGAAGAAGCGATGGCCAATGTGTGCGCCGCGATAGATCACCACATGGGGCAATAACACGCAGTCGTCGCCTATGGTTACATCGGCGGCAACCACGGCGTAAGCCCCGATGTGGGCACCCGCACCAATTTTTGCGGAAGGGTCAACCACAGCGGTGGGATGAATTCCGGGCGGGTATTGCGGCGCGTCGTAGAACAGTTCGAGCGCGCGGGCAAAGGCGTAGTAAGGATTCTTGGTGCGCAGTGTCGCCACCGCGACTTCAGGAAAGTCTGGTGAGACGATGACGGCCGAGGCTTTGGTAGTTCGTGCCAGGGGCGAATACTTGGGGTTGGAGACGAAGGTAATCTGGCCATTGGCAGCCGCTTCGATGCCAGCCACGCCGGTGATGAGGGTGTCGGCTGAGCCGTGGAGCGATACTGCTGAATAGGTGCCAAGCGCTGCCGCTACTTCGCCGAGGGTCAGAGACTTTGCCATGTTGACGAAAGTTTACTACCCCGGCTACTGAAACAGCAGTGGCTCTTGCGCGGCGTCGGCTGCGGCGCGGCGTTTGGCCTTGGCGGCACCGACCACGCTCAGCACGGTGATCGAATCCAACGCTTGCCGAGGCACAAAGATGCGCTGCGTGTTCGACCGCAGATCGGGTGGAATGAGAAAGTAGCCTTCCGGCGGGTTTTGGAGCAAATCAGCGGGCATCACGCCTTCCAGCGTGTCGGTGTCTTTGAACTTCAGGCGCACCCAAATGCCCTCGGTGCGAGGTCGGGAGCTGAAGGTTTTGCGGTTCAGGGCGCTGGTTTCTCCAAACTCGCGGACGAAGAACACTGCTTTTACGTCGCTAAGTTCAATGCCTACAACGTTTCCTGAGGTGTTTAGCAATTCCAGCTTGCCTTCGACCAAGAAAGAAGTGGGCGACACGTAGCCGTGCATGGAATCACGATCTACCTTGCGGACGACGACCTTCTTGTGGGTAGAAGACATGCTCTCTTGTAAATAGCAGAAAATTCTGGCTTTGCGAATGTTGAGTGTGGTGCACGGGGCCGGAAAATGGCTTTGGTGTCACAACGCACATTCACTGTGGCGAAAATATGACAGACGTGTTAAACTACCGCGTTCGCCAAGCCCCCAAAACCACTCGTAAGTGGTTCAAAAGGCGTGGCTTATTGCAAGTTTTGGACCAGCGGCCCGAGGTCGTGGGCAACTGGCTGTGGAAATCTACAACGGGGCAGCAGCCGCCCGGAATTGGCAACTGACATCCCATGGCAGATTATATTTACACACTCAAATACCGGTTGACCCCAGAACAGTTTCAGGGCATCAACTTGGTGCAAGAAGTCGCCGGTCACGCCGACTTTAACCTTTACCTGACCGGCGGGGCGATTCGCGATTTGATCGCGGGCACTAGTGCACCGATCCGTGACCTTGATTTCACCGTCCAAGGGAACGCGCTCAAACTGCAGAAAGATTTTGAGCGCCATGGAGCCATAGTGGTTGCGTCCGACGAAGCGACCCACACCCTGCATTTGGCGCTGCCCGGCAAAGTACGCGCGGAAGTGAGCATGGCGCGCACCGAGACGTATGTGTCGGCAGGCAAGCCTGCGGTAATCCACGCAGCTACCATTGTGGACGATATGCGGCGGCGTGATTTTACCGCCAATGCCATGGCGATTTCGCTCAACCAAGGCTCGCGCGGGTTGCTGATTGACCCGGCGAACGGCATTGCTGACATCGAGGCGAAGGTGCTGCGGCTGGTTTCCAACTATGGTTTTGTCGAAGACCCGGCGCGCCTGATTCGCGCCACGCGTTTTGCCACGCGTTTTGGCTGGACGCTTGAAGAGAAGACGCAGGCACGCTACGATTCGGCCAAAGAGAATGGCTACATTGACCATGTGCGAGACTCGCATCTTGCCGTCGAGATCGAGCAATTGGTCTACGAAGAAGACCCGTTGGCGGTAATTCGCGCCTTTGACGAGCAGGGTTGGCTGAAGATACTGCATCCGCATTGGAGCTTGAGCAAGATTGATGTTGACGGGCTGGAGAAAATGCTGGCGCAGCGCAAGCGCATGGCTGAGATGGGCTACCGGTCAGAGAATTCGCCCGGAACGCTTTACTTTCTGACTCACAAACTCGCTGACAACGACGTTGCAACGATTCGCCGGAAGATTCCGCGCAAGGATCTGGTGGAAGCTGGCAAACAGGTTGAGGGCGAAGCCAAGGAACTGGCGCGTGAGCTTTCCAGCAAAGAAGCGGCGCATCCTTCAGGCGCGTGGACAATTTTGGCAGCGGCCCGGCCGGATCTGGTGCAATTTGTTGCGGCGACCTCGCGGCAGGCGTCTGTGGTGGAGAAGATCGAGAAGTTTCTGGGCGAGTGGCGTGAGTCGCTGAAGAAACTGCCGCAGACCGAGATGATTGAATTGAACATTACCAGCGCCATGCCGGACTATGCCAACGTGGCGCATCAGATTTTCTTGCAGGTGATTGATGGCAAACTGAGTACACCGGCCGAGATCATGAAGTTCTTGAAGCCGCTGGCGCCACCGCCACCGCCGCCGCCTCCGGCGTCGGGCGGCAAGCGCGGCCGGGCGAAGGCCGCAGAAGCTGCGGCTGCAGCGAGTGCAGCTGCGGAGGCGGCGAAGTTGGCGGATCAGCCAGCAGCTAAAGCTGGCAAGGGCAAGAAAGCGGAAAAGGCGGCGAAAGCGGCTGCCGCCGCTGCTGCGCTTGCAGTTGTTGCGCCCGTGGTGGAAGCTGCAACGGCAGGCACGGCGAAAGCGGCGAAAGCGGCTGCGAAGCCAGCTTCCGCGAAGGCTGCGGAATCCGTTGCACCCAAGAAGGATGAGGCGAAGGAGCCCAAAGCGAAGGCGGCGACAAAGCCGATGGCCAAGCCTGCAGTGAGGCCAGAAGCGAAGAAGGTGACCAAGCCGGTCAGGGTCGCGGCCAAGCCGGAAGCGAAGAAGGCCCCCGCGAAGTCGGCGGTGAAGGTGGCCGTGAAGTCGGCGGTGAAGGTGGCGGTGAAGGTAGCGGTGAAGAAGCCCGTGGCGAAACCGGTGAAGGTTGCAGGGAAGCCCGCGGCGAAAAAGGTTGTAGCGAAACTTCCTGCGAAGCCGGCAACCAAGCCGGTAACCAAGTCTGCACTAAAGCAGGTAAAGAAGGCTGCGCCAGCCAAGCCAGCCAAGCCCGCCAAGCCGGCAAGGAAGGCTAACAAAGCCAAGGCTGGCAAGAAGCGTTAACGACCGGGGTCGGAAGTAGCAGCGCTGGGCTGGATGGGCTTTGAAATCTGCGGCGGCAAAGTCGTCGCAGATTTTTACGGTCATCATGCAACTCGGCCATGTTGATCATGAAGTACGATCTGAATCACGAGCTGAAGTGCGAGCTGAATTGCGAGCTGATGACGATCTGGATGACGAGCTGATTGCGAGCTGGTGACGAGCTGCGATGCACCCCGACCTGTTTCGCCTAGCGCTCCTGTGCCCTTGTCGCTGTTCCACGGTTAAAATCCTCAGCCGTTTGCAGTAGTCTGGAATTCACTATGGCTGAGCCCGAGTTCGTACATCTCCACCTTCATACCGACTACTCCATGCTAGACGGCGCTTGCTCGGTCGAGTCTCTCGTGAAGCGTGTGAAGGAGCTAAAGATGCCAGCGGTCGCCATGACGGACCATGGCAACATCTTTGGCGCAGTGGACTTCGTCAACGCCGCCAACAAAGAGGGTATCAAGCCGATTGTTGGCTGCGAGCTGTACATCAGCAAGCTGGAAGACCATAACGTGGAACGCAGCCGGCCCGTGATTGAGCGCGGCGGCGAAGAAGAAGAAGGCGGCGAACGCGAAAGCCAGAATTACAACCACCTGACGGTGCTGGCGGAAAACGAAATCGGCTACAAGAATCTGGTCAAGATTGTTTCCGAAGCCTCGCTGCATGGGTTTTATCATCGCCCGCGTATCAGCAAGAGATATCTGGCCGAGCACAGCGCCGGGCTCATAGGGCTTTCAGGATGCCTGAGCGGCGAGGTGAGCGAGCGGCTGAAGTTCGGCAAGTACGAAGCTGCGCGAGATGCGGCTGCAGGCTTCCGCGACATTTTTGGGGCAGGGAACTTCTTTATCGAAGTGATGTTTCAGGGTCTGGAGCAGGAGAAGCGCATTCTACCGGATCTGTTCCGGCTGAGTGAAGACTTGGGACTACCTAGCATCGCCACCAACGACAGCCATTACCTGTGCGAGGACGATGCCCACGCGCATGATGTGATGCTGTGCGTACAGACTGGCAAGTCGGTGCATGACGTCAACCGGTTTAAGTTCGACACGCAGGAATTTTTCGTCAAGAGCCCGGCAGAGATGTTGAAGGTTTTTTCGTCGCAGCCAGAAGTGCTAGCGCGCACCATGGGTATCGCTGAGCGATGCAATTTAAAGCTACACAAGGTAGAGAACCCCTTTCCGCGGTTTGATGTGCCGCCCGGCTTCACGATAGACAGCTACTTTGAGCATCAGGCGCGCGAGGGTTTTACGCGGCGCATGGAAACGCTGCGTGGGCTGGCGAATGTCGGCCTGTTGCGTAAGGCCGTTACGGATTACGAGCAACGCCTGAAGTACGAAATCGGCGTCATCCAGCACATGAAGTATTCGGGCTATTTTTTGATTGTGTGGGATTTTATTCGCTACGCGCGCGAGAATGGCATTCCGGTGGGGCCGGGCCGGGGCTCGGCGGCGGGGTCGCTGGTCGCATATGCGCTCGGAATTACTGACATAGACCCCATGCAGTACGACCTGCTGTTCGAGCGGTTTTTGAACCCAGAGCGGGTTTCGATGCCTGATATTGATATTGACTTCTGCCAGAACGGTCGCGGCCGGGTGATTGAGTATGTGACGCAGAAGTATGGGCGCGAGCAGGTGGCGCAAATCATCACCTTTGGCACCATGGCGGCCAAGGCCGCGATTAAGGACGTAGGCCGCGCACTCGACATGCCTTATGCCGACGTGGATCGCATCGCCAAAATGGTGCCCGCGACCATTGGCATCACGATCGCCAAGGCAATGGAGACGACGGCGGAGTTGCAGAAGGCGTACGACACCGAGCCGCGCTACAAAGAATTGATTGATACCGCCAAGCGGTTGGAAGGGCTGGTGCGGAACGCCGGTGTCCACGCGGCGGGAGTGGTGATATCGCCGCAGCCGCTGACCGATCTGGTCCCACTGCACAAGACCAAGAACGACGAAATTGTGACCGCCTTCGACATGAAGGCGGTGGAGAAACTGGGCCTGCTGAAGATGGATTTTCTTGGGCTCACGACTCTGACGATTATTGATGACGCGCTCAAGCTGATTCGGCAAGTGCGCGGCGAGGTGGTGGATCTGGCGACGATTCCGCTGGACGATGCGGAGACCTATAAGGCCGTTTTCCACACTGGGCTGACGTCTGGCGTGTTTCAGTTTGAATCCACGGGGATGCGGGATGTGCTGCGACGCTATCGTCCGGATACGGTGGAGGATTTAACCGCGCTGAACGCGCTCTACCGCCCTGGCCCGATTCAGGGTGGCATGATCGCCGACTTTGTGGATCGCAAGCATGGCCGCAAGCAAGTGGAGTACGAACTGCCCGAGCTGGAGCCCATTCTAAAAGAGACGCTCGGCGTCATCGTGTATCAGGAACAGGTGATGCAGATTGCGAACACGTTGGCGGGCTACAGTCTGGGCGATGCCGACCTGCTGCGCCGCGCGATGGGCAAAAAGGACGAGAAGGAAATGGCAGCGCAACGCGACCGCTTTACCAAGGGCGCGGTGGATCGTAAATTTCCGGAAAAAAAGATCGTCCGCATTTTCGACCTGATGGAGCAGTTTGCTGGGTACGGCTTCAACAAATCGCACTCAGCGGCGTATGCGCTGCTGGCGTATCACACAGCGTATTTGAAGACGCACTACGCGGTGGAGTTTATGGCCGCGCTGCTTACGTCGGTCACCGGCAGCAGCGACGATGTGGTGAAGTATATTCGGGAGTGCCGCGAGATGGGGATTGAAGTGTTGCCGCCGGAAGTGAATATTTCCGCAGCCAACTTCACCCCGCATAATGGTGCGATACGGTTTGGTCTGGCGGCGGTGCGCAATGTAGGCCATACCGCGATTGACAGTATTGTGAAGGGCCGCACCGAGCACGGGGCGTGCGCATCGTTATTCGACTTCTGTGAACGCGTGGATTTGAAAACGGTGAACAAGCGGGTGATTGAGTCGCTGATCAAATCTGGTGCCATGGATTCGCTGGGACGCAGGGCCCCGCTGACCTCCTCCGTGGATAGAGCGATGGAGCAGGCACAAAAAGCCGCACGCGATGCCGCGAGCGGCCAGCACGGGCTGTTTGGCGTTTTCGACGACCCTGCGGCGCAGAAGAAGGCTGACGCACTGCCCAATCTTCCTGACTGGGACGAGCACACCCGACTGGCAAATGAGAAAGAGATTCTGGGTTTCTTCATCAGCGGACATCCGCTGGATAAATATGCGGTCAAGCTGCGCGATTTTGATGCACACTCGGTGGAGGAAATAGCGGCTTTTAAGCGGGCGTCAGGGAAGGAAGAGCGTTATCTGGTCGGCGGCCTCATCACCAAAGTGGCGGTGAAGCCGACGCGTCGCGGCGATACCTTTGCACAGGGAATTCTGGAAGATATGACGGGCTCGATTGAGTTTGTGGTTTTTCCGGACTCCTACAAACGGCTGGGAGAAAAGGTACGGATTGAGACGCCAGTGCTGGTGAAGGCGGGTGTGCTGGTGGAAGAGGGGGCCAACCCAAAGCTGAGTTTGCATTCGATTGAGCCGCTCGATATTGCCGTGCCTAAATTGGCCAAGTCGCTGCGGATTCGCATTCTGCTGGAAACGGCCACGCCCCTGACAATTGACGCTCTGCACACGCTTTTTTTAGAACGCAAGGGCGAAGCCAAAGTGTTGTTTGACCTGGAGCGCGAGCGCGATTTTAAGGTGGTTATGGAAGTGGACGGATATAATGTGATTCCAGACAGCGACTTCCGCACGCAAGTAGAATTGCTGTGCGGGCCCGGCAGCATGACCGTGGTGGACTGAGTTTTGCCCTGTTAATTTATGGACACTCCCCAAAGCACAAAACCGCACACGCAAGGTGAGATTTCGACTGCGGTTCCGAATGAAGCATGGCTGCGCACAGAAGTGGCACGACATCCCCAGCGTCCTTACACGCTGGATTACGTAGACCGCATCTTCACCGACTGGAGCGAGATTCATGGGGACCGAGGTTTTGCCGACGATCCGGCCATTGTCTGCGGCATGGCCCGATTCCACGGCGACGACGTGCTGGTAGTCGGTCACCAAAAAGCTCGCGACACCAAGCAGAAGGTTTATCGCAATTTTGGAATGCCGAATCCTGAAGGCTACCGCAAGGCGCTTCGGGTGATGAAGATCGCAGAAAAATTCCGCCGACCCATTTTTACTTTTGTGGATACGCCCGGAGCCTTTCCCGGTTTAGGCGCGGAAGAGCGTGGACAGGCTGAGGCCATTGCCCGCAATCTGCGTGAAATGTCGCGGATGAAGGTGCCTGTCATCACCACCGTCACCGGGGAAGGTGGCAGCGGAGGCGCACTGGCCATTGCCATTGCAGACATTGTGCTGATGCTTGAAAACTCCATCTACTCGGTGATTTCGCCGGAGGGCTGTGCTTCCATCATGTGGCGCGATGCCACCAAACGCGACCTCGCCGCGCAGGCAATGAAGATTACTGCTCAAGAGCTGCTGCCTATGGGCATTATTGATGGCATCGTTCCCGAGCCCGAAGGTGGTGCGCACCTTAACCATGAGGCCATGGCGACCACGCTGGATGGTGTGCTGGCTAGGCACTTGGCGGAACTGAAGAAGCTTTCGGTGGATCAGTTGCTGGCCCAGCGGTATAAGAAGTTCCGCACCATGGCGCAGTACTTTAACGTGGAATAGGGCTGGCCTCTGCGCCGACAGCCGCATGCCTCGCACCCGCTTGGCAGGTTTAATCATCCGGTTGATTGCCATCTGACACAGAAACAGGCCGTTAATCCAGACTGAAACCGTTGCGGCACGGTTGTGGCAAGGTTGTGGCACGGTTGTGGCACGGTTGTGGCAAGGTTGTGACGCCCCGCGCGGGAATTTCCTCAGCCATCGCCGTATAATAATGGGTTGCCCTTCATCGCCGAATACGGCCGGTAACGCGCGGGTTGCGTAATCATGTGTGGTTGCGCGCATCATAAGGAACATCATGGCTACCACTGAAGTTGCGGTTTCGCCACACTTGGCGGCGGATCGCTCGCCCATTGTCAACGACTTAAGCCTGCAAGTGGGCACCGTTAACGGTTCCGGCTCGCAAAGCTCCAACAGCGTGCTGCTACGCACCATTTTCCAGATGGGGGTGCCGGTCAGCGGCAAGAATCTTTTCCCTTCGAATATTGCGGGCCTGCCCACGTGGTACACCATCCGCGCCAGCAAACATGGCTACGTGGCGCGCAAGCGCGAAGTAGACTTCCTTGTCGCCATGAACGCGGAAACCGCCAAAGAAGATGTGATGACCCTGGAGCCGGGCAGGGCCGCCATTTATGACGAGCCTCTGAAGCTGAACGAACTGCGCGATGACGTGACGTTTTACCCGGTGCCGTTTGACAAGTTGACTGCTACGGTTTGCCCCGAAGCCAAGCTGCGCAAGTTGGTAAAGAACATGGTTTATGTGGGCGTGGTGGCGAACCTGCTGCATCTTGATATGGCAGAGGTGGAAAAGGCTATTCGCAGCCAGTTTGCCAAGAAGAAGAAGGCTGCAGACATGAACTGGTCTGCCGCGCAGGCGGGCTATGACTACGCTGTTGCCAATCTGACAAAGCAGGACCCTTATAAGATCGAGCCTATGGATGAGAACCAAGGCAAAATTATTGTGGATGGCAACGGAGCGGCCGCGCTCGGTGCAATGTTTGCCGGTGTCACGGTAGTTACTTGGTATCCGATTACGCCGTCCTCTTCCTTAGTGGAACAGTTGATTGATTACATGAACCAGTACCGCATGACGCCGGAAGGCAAGGCGACCTTCGCGATTGTGCAAGCGGAAGATGAACTGGCTGCCGTCGGGATGGTATTGGGGGCAGGCTGGGCCGGTGCACGGTCTATGACTTCCACCTCCGGCCCCGGCATCTCGCTGATGGGCGAATTTGCTGGCCTTGGCTACTACGCCGAAGTGCCGGGAGTCATCTGGAACGTGCAGCGCACCGGCCCATCCACCGGATTGCCTACGCGCACCCAGCAAGCTGACTTACTCTCGACCGCGTTTTTATCACACGGTGACACGAAACACATTATGCTGCTGCCGGGTTCGGTCAAGGAGTGCTACGAGTTTGCGGGCGAAGCATTTGATGCTGCAGAGCAATTTCAAACGCCGGTGTTTGTACTGTCAGATCTTGACTTAGGCATGAATAATTGGATGAGCGATAAGTTTGAATATCCGACGAAACCGTTGAATCGTGGCAAGGTACTGCATAAGGCTGAGTTAGAGCAGTTAGCCGAGTGGGGCCGCTACGCCGATGTAGATGGGGATGGCATCCCCTACCGAACGTTGCCGGGGACGGATAGCCCACGCGCGGCCTACTTTACTCGGGGCAGCGGCCACAATGCTAAGGCGCAATACACCGAGCGCTCTGACGACTACGAAAATAACATGGCGCGGCTGAGCCGCAAGTTCGAGACGGCGCGCAATTTTGTGCCCCAACCAATGATTACTGGCGAGGGCAATAAGGTTGGCATTCTGGCTTTTGGGTCGTCAAATTTTGCTGTGCTGGAGTCGCGTGACCAGTTACGCACTGAAGCGGCGCTTGAGGCTGATTATATTCGGGTACGGGCATATCCTTTCCACAAGAGGGTGGCGGAGTTTATAAATGCGCACGAGCATGTGTATGTAGTAGAACAAAATCGCGACGCGCAAATGCTAAGTCTGTTGAAGCTTGATTTGGACGTTGCTCTGCTGCCCAAATTGCGCAGCTACGCGTACAGCGATGGTATGCCGCTGGACGCACGCTCGATCACCGACTTTATTAAAAATCAGGAGGGCAAATAGATGGCGACCACGACTGTTCCGCCGCAAGCGCCCGAGCCAGTTCCCGGGCCGAAGAAGAATCGAATTGGCCTACAAGTGCTGGACTACCGAGGCAGCAAGACCACGCTCTGTGCAGGTTGTGGCCACAACGTAATCTCCGAGCGCATTATTGATGCCATGTATGAGATGGGCATTCAGCCCGAGCGACTGATGAAGCTGAGCGGCATTGGCTGCTCGTCGAAGACGCCAGCATACTTTTCCGCACGGTCATTCTCGTTTAACTCTGTGCATGGCCGCATGCCCGCCATCGCCACCGGCTCAATCTTGGGGAACACTTCCATGATGGCTTTGGGAGTAAGCGGCGATGGTGACACGGCATCTATCGGTATGGGGCAGTTCGTGCACCTGATGCGCCGCAACTTGCCGATGGTTTACATCATCGAAGACAACGGCGTTTATGGGCTGACCAAGGGACAATTCTCGGCAACAGCAGACGTGGGATCTAAGTTAAAGTCAGGCGTGATCAACGACTTGCCCGCGATTGATACCTGCGCGTTGGCTATTCAACTCGGCGCCACGTTTGTTGGCCGCAGTTTCTCGGGCGACAAGCAGCAGTTACTCGCGATGTTGAAGGCTGCCTTGGCGCATCGTGGCACGGCCATGCTGGATGTGATCTCGCCCTGCGTGACCTTCAACGATCATGAAGGGTCCACTAAGTCTTATAAGTTCATGAAGGATCACGAAGAGCCCATCCACGATGTGAAGTTCATTCCCCACTTTGAAAATATCGAAGTAGATTATGAGCCGGGAACCACGACGGAAGTAACCATGCACGATGGGTCGAAGTTACGGTTGCGTAAGCTTGAAGAAGACTACGACGCGACCAACAAAATTCAAGCGGTATCGCGGCTAATGGAAGCGCACGAAAAGCAGGAAGTGCTGACCGGCGTACTCTACATTAACACCGAGGCGCAGAACTTTGTGGAGATGCTGAACATGGTGCCGGAGCCGCTGTCGTCGTTGCCCGAAAGCGTGACGCGTCCACCGCAGAGCGTGCTGGATGAAGTGATGGCAGAGTTGATGTAGGTGGCGATTTAGGGCAGAAGAGCTGTGCTTAGGTTCACATCAGTGCTCCGTCCAAGCTTTGCTTGGGCGGAGTTCTTGTTTAAGCGCCAACCTGCTACTTGCGGTTGCCGGCCACAGCTATCCCCAAGCCTGCCAGCACTAGCACAATACTAAGCGTGCGCGGAACGGGTTCTGAGTGCGTGGTTTGCACGCCAATGTTCGCGTCCCCGATCTTCAATCCGGCAGTTTCTGTTTTGGGCAGGTTTACGAAAAACGAAGCAATTCCAAGTACCGCAACCAGCAATCCAACGGGAACCAAGGTCTTCATGGAGCGTCTCCTGTCTTCATGATAGTACGCCTCGTGCGTTGCAATCCGCGTTTATCGTTTTTTCCCTACACCAACGCCCATTTTGCGCAGCTTATCCTTAGCCTGAATGGCTTCTGGGCTGCGCGGATAGCGTTGCAGCACGAACTGCAAGGCGACCACGGCTTCGTCGTTCTTACCGAGTTCGGTCAACGCGTAGCCCTTCTTTAGTTGCGCCGCTGCCGCCTTATTGCCGCCGGGGAAGTCACTTAGTACCTTGTCGTATCCAGCAAGCGCATCTTCGAACTTGCTATCTTTGTAGGCGATCTCTGCTAGATAAAACTCGGCGTTTCCAGCGAGGTCAGTCTTACTGTAGTACTTGATGTAGTCGCTGAACTGTTGCGCAGCTAAGTCGGGATGCCCACCGTTCAAGTCGCGCAGGGCATTGTCATAGAGCGTTTGTGGCGGCGGCGCGGCGGCGGCTTCCTTCTGAGTCTGCGCTTGTGCCTGCGCCTGTGCCAGCGTTTGCGCCTGCATGGATTGCTGTGCGGACTGCACATCCTCCATCTGCTTGCTGAGTTTGGCCATGCGCGCTTTTAGCTCGTCAATACTGTCGTTCAGTGCCTGAATCTGGCCAGAGAGTTGGTCGCCGCGCGTGGCACCGTCTGCGCCCTGTTGCGCGAAGGTCTTCTGGATGGAGTCCATCGCCGCTGACATCTTATTCACTGCGTCGGTGTTTTGCTGGACGAGCGTGGTCAGCGACCCCAGGCGTTCGTCATTGCTGCGTTGCAGGGCGTTGAGTTGATTGAGCACCTGATCTACTTGCGTTTGCAGTTGAACCATTTCCTTGCTGGCGGCGAAGGAGGGAGTTCCTAAGACAAACGTGAGCGCGAGAAGGGCGATTTGTTTTTTCATAGTTGGTTCCTGGCTAAATAAAATCCTGCTACATTGGCGCCAGCTATCTGGGCCATAGTCTATGCAACTATCTACCCACCACCTACTTAGAGGGGTGAACGGACTGCCGCCGCGAAGCGGCTGTTACCTTTAGTAACTCGGCAGCCGCCAATTTCAAGTTAACACGATTGTGTCGGGCGAGCGAGCACCTAAGGATGGGCGAGCAGCCCGCCCTTAGGTGGAATTAATCCTACTTCTGGTAAGTAAAATGCCCTCGTCGGTTAAGCTGCCAGCACTCTTCTGTACTCTCAGCGCAGAATGGCTTTTCTTTGCCGTAGCTTGTGGTTTGGATGCGGTTGGCAGTGATGCCAGCGCGTGCCAGCGCTTCTTTCACAGCCGTGGCCCTGCTTGCGCCTAGCGCAAGGTTGTATTCCGTGGAGCCGCGTTCATCGCAGTAGCCCTCCACGATAAAGCGGATCGCGGGGTGCTGCTGCAAGAACTGGATGTCTAGCTTCAGGGCCGCCTGTTGGTCGTCTCGAACTTCGGCCTTATCATAATCGAAGTAGATATCTTGAACACTCTGGGTGAAGATCGCTTCTTCCGACTGGTTCGATGCCACCGACGCCGGTGGAGCGGCGGTGACTGCAGCAGGAGTTACGGTGAGGCGTGCGGTTGCTTCGGTGGTGCCGCCAGCGCCGGTAGCGACCAGGTGATAGGTGGTCGAGGCGCTAGGAGATACCGTCTGTGACCCACTTACCGCGACAGTGCCTAGCGGGTCAATTGTTACCGTCTCAGCGCCAGTAGCCTGCCAAACCAGCGAGGCGGACTGGCCCTGTTGAATGCCAGCCGGATTCACTTTGAGTGTTGCTGTTGGTGCGGCAGGGCCATGTGGCATGGGCGGAGGCACGCTGGCCTGGGTTTCTTTCTTATGGCAGGCCGCAGCAAAAATAAGTAGGGATGCAACTGCGCCTGCAAGAAAAAGGCGGCTGAATTTGGAAGCGTTCGCCGAGTAAAAGCTCGGAGTCTTATGCGGGGTCATCTGTTTTAACCTTCCTCGGCAGGTGCGCTGCTCGCGTGCCCGCCGATGTTCGTCACTTGAAAGTATCAGTTACTATGCGTAGTGTCGGTGCAAATATACTCAATGTCAGTCTATTTCCAGCTCCAGTTGGGCTGGCTGTTGGCACCGGTAGTCGTCAACATGCGCGGCTCCGAACCATCTGCCAGCATTGTCCAAATCTGCTCTACTCCAGAGCGGTTCGATTGAAATGCAATGTGTCTGCCATCTGGCGACCACGACGGGAAGTCATTCCGTCCGCCCGTGTGAGTCAACTGTATCCAGCGCTTGCTGGCAAGATCCATCACGTAGATATCTTGAGATCCCGGTGCTCCAGGGCCGTACTTTCGAATCCACGCAAAGGCGAGTAACTGCCCGGTGGGCGACCACGAGGGCGAAACCGCATAGCCTTCTTCCGTGACGCGCTGCAGGTTACTACCATCGGTATCCATAAGATAGATCTGAGGCAGGCCGGTGCGCCCGCTGACAAAAGCAATCTGGCCTCCAGTGCGGGGGTTGAAGACTGGCGAAACGTCTGGCCCTTTGGCTGCAGTAAGTTGCTTGCGATTATTACCACTGGTATCGGCCAAGTAGATCTGGCTTTGTCCGCTCTGGGACGAAGAGTATGCCAACTTACTGCCATCCGGGGACCATGCGGGCGATAAGTTGGTTCCACCCCAGCGCGGAAAGGCGACCATGCGCCCTAGCTCGAGCGAATACATCATCAAGCTGGGGCCGCCATTCACGAATGAACTAAAGGCAACCCGGTTGCCGTCGGGCGAGATCTTGGGGCCAAGCGAAATGGAATTGAAATCGGTTAGGCGACGCTGGCTTTGGCCGTCGTAGTCCATCATCCAAACTTCTTTTGTTCCGCTACGCGTACTCGCAAAAAACAACTTACTCTGCGCGATGCCGGGCGTGCCGCCGCCCAAGCGTACTAAGATGTCGTCGGCGAACTTATGCGCTAATGTGCGCGCACCATTTGCAGACGCTTCCTCTCGATAGACCTTGCCGAGTACTTCGGCCGACTGGGCATTCTTGGCGTCATACAGCCAACCGTGGGCCACGAGTCCCGTGGCATCAGCGCCGAGATTGCCGAATGCGATCATGCCGGCATTTACTGGCGCGCCAGCCCACAACGATAGCTTGAGGTCACTGGGATAGCTGGGTATTTCAAGCGGATAAAAGCTCTTGGAAACCATTTCGAACAGGCCGGCGGTAGCTAGATCGTTCCACAGGGTAGTGTTGAAGGTTTGTACTAAATCGAGATTGCGAGGGTCGGTTGTGCTGGCCTTGAATTCGGGCGCGGCGAGCCGCAGCTTATCCACTCCAAGTCCCGTGCCAGTGCGAATCCAATCCTGTGCGGCGATGGGCAGCGATGCGGCTAGCAAGGTCGCGACGAACGCGGCGCGCGACAAGCGGCGACGCAGTTGCGCAAATCGGTTCGCCGTGCTGGAAGAATCTTTTGTGTTTGCCGAATTGTTAATGCTTATAGTCAAACCAAAACTCCACAGAAACCTTGTCGCCGCGATATCCGGCAGGCAGAACATCGAACGAATCCACCCTTTGCACTGCGCGAAGGCCGGACTGATCCAGCGAGGGCACGCCACTCGATTGCGAAATACGGACGTTGCGCGCCTGCCCGTTGCGTCCAATATCGAATGTAACGTAAACCCGGCGACCATCGTGAATCGTTGGGTCTACTTCATACCTTAACCAATTTTCGGTGATCTTTTGTTGCACACCACGCACATACCAGGCATAAAGGGTGCCAAAGTCGCCACCTGTACCTGTGATGCCAAAGCCGCCCTGCGCGCCGCCTGCATGAAATGCTCCATAGGGGCCACTCACAGGGCCGCCCTTGCCAAACGGGATGAGGTTTGCTGGAGGGGCTGGCTGATTGGGCACAGGCTTGGCGGGCACGGTAGAGGGGCGAAGCGCCGGTGCTGGTTTTAGTCGGGTTTCACGCTCTGGAATCGGAATGGCCTTGGGTTCCGGCGGCGCGAGTTGTGGCTCAGACTGGGAGAGTCCCGTGGAGTCATTCGCCAACACGTTTTCAGCAGCTTGCTGCGGCGCGGGCAATGGAATGCCGGTGACCAGCGTGGCGCTGATGGCTTCACCCGTCTGGTCAATGCTGCCCCAACGCGGGCCGTCGCTGCGATTGAGCAGGGTTGCCCCCAAAAGCACAACTGCTGTCAAGCCGCCGTGCAGCAGCAGGGAGGCAGCGAGGCCGGAGCTCCAGGCGAGTTCTCCCGAGCGAGTCATCCCCTACTTGACTCCGCTGGTACCGGGCGCTGTGGGTTCAATCGGACGGGTCACAATGCTCACGTTGCTAAAGCCAGCCTGTTTCACCGCGTCCATCACTGTGGCAAAGGCACCAAAAGGAACGTTCTGGTCAGCGCGCAGATATACGGCTTGGTTCTGCGGATCACGAATCCTCTGATGCAGGCGCGTGCCGATTTCGTTAATGTTAATGGGGTCATTGCCCAGAAACACGCGTTGCTGACGGTCAATGGTCAGCACCAGCCTCTCTTCTGTGATTTCCTTCACTGTCTTGGTTTGAGGCACGGAAACGTCTATACCCGACTGCAAGATTGGGGCCGTCACCATAAAAATGATGAGCAGCACCAGCACCACGTCCACCAGTGGCGTGACGTTGATATCAGCGAGTGCGGTGCGGGTGCGGCCATTGAGGCCGCGTGGGCCGGAAAGAGTCATTATCGGCGCACCTCAGGCATACGCGGCACCGGTCGCGGGCCGGGTTCACGCAGGTCGAGTGCATTGATCAGTTCAAGTCCGAAGTCGTCGGCCTTGCCTGCAAACTCGCGCAGCGACTGGTTGAAGATGTTGTACGCAATGAGCGCGGGGACCGCCGCGAACAAGCCCGCGGCGGTAGTGATGAGAGCTTCTGAGACACCGGGAGCCACGGCCCGGAGGGTGGCCGCGCCTGCGGTACCGAGGCCGTGAAAGGCGTCCATGATGCCCCACACGGTGCCAAACAGGCCGATAAACGGAGTGACGGCGGCCGTAGTGGCGAGCCAAGCCAAGCCGGACTCAAACGCGGCGATTTCTTCTGACGCGCCGATGCGCACGGCACGTTCAATGGCGGCGGGATTGCCCGGGCCTTGGCGCTCGTACTCCTCCCACGCACGCTCGAAGACGCCGACCAGCGGGCTGGGACGAAACTGCTCGGCCACGGCCGCAATCTCCTCCACGCGGTTGGCTTTGCGAAAGGCGCGGATAAAGCGGCCGCTCTGGGTGCGGGCACGGCGGAACAGGCCCCACTTGCCGAAGATGATGGCCCACGAGACAACACTCATGATCGCCAGCAATAGCAGCACGGAGCGGGCAAGCCAGCCGGTTTGCAGAAGGAGGTCAAAGATTTCTCCGCTAACGATGGCGGCAGGCGGAGGGAGCATGGCAGCGAAAGCAACAAGAGAAGGGAGCATGGCTGTTGCCATTATAGGAGCACGAAACTTCAGGAATTCCACGTTGGGTGCTTCTTGCTGTCTGCGGTGCCTCTGCGGTTACTAAGTTTTGCGTATTGTGAGCCCAGTCCGTGCTATCCTCTCCCCAATCCGGCTGCTACGGAGATGGCCTGCCTTGTTACGTGAACTGCGACTCGAACATTACGCCGTGATTGATGACGTGCAGGTGGAGTTCGGCCCTGGGCTGAACTTGCTGACCGGCGAAACTGGCGCGGGCAAATCCATTCTGATTGACGCACTGGCTCTGCTGCTAGGCGAAAAAGCCTCGCCCGATGTGGTGCGCCATGGCGCGTCGCGAGCCTTGCTGAGCGCGGTCTTCGAGGGGGAAGGCGACACGGAGCGCAGTGTACATCAGGTGCTTGATGCCAACGGCCTCGACTCCGAGGAGGGTTCCGTCATCCTGCGTCGGGAGATTTCGGCAAGTGCGAAGGCGCGTGTGTTCGTCAACAATCAGGCAGCAACCGTGGGAGTACTGAAGCAGCTCGCCCCTTATCTCGCAAACATCCACGCGCAAAACGAAACGCTGGCGAATTTTGACGGTGCGACTCGTCTTGAACTTCTCGACGAGGCCGGGGGCTGCTCTACCGAGGCGACGGCGTCTGCCTTCGGGTTGTGGAAGCAACACCGCGACCACATTGCCGAACTGGAGCGCGACGAAAAGGGTCGCCTGCAACTGCTGGATTTGTGGGCATTCCAGAAGCACGAAATTGAAGAAGCACGCCTGACGGCTGGCGAAGACGACAAGCTGGAAGCCGAAAAGCGGGTGCTGGCCAACGCCGAAAAGATCTATGCCGCAGCGATGGGTGCCTTTGATCTGCTGTACGAAGGTGAGAATTCGGCGGCGGCTCGGATGCGCGGCGCCATCAAACATCTGCAAGAGCTAGCCCGCTTCGAACCGCGTTTTGCCGAGACAGTGCAAGCGCTGGAATCGGCGCGCATTAGCGTTGAGGACGTCGGTTCGTCGCTGCCAGACTATGCGGGGGGCGTGGAGGCCTCGCCGGAGCGGCTGCAAGAGATTGAAGACCGGCTGGCGCTACTGGACCGGCTGAAGCGCAAGTATGGCCCGCACCTGGGGCACGTGATCGCACTGGGCGACGAGATGGCGCTCAAGGTGAGTGAAATGGAGAACAAAGACGAGACGCTGGCTCGTCTGCGTCAGGAGCTGGCGACATCCGGCAAGGCTTATCTGCGCGAAGCGTCTGCGCTTTCGGACAAGCGCAGCGATGCGGCACGCAAGCTGGAAAAGCGGGTGGAGGCCGAGACCAACGATCTCGCCATGAAGGTGCGTTTTGAGATTGAAGTGCAGCGTTCTGTGGACGAAGCTGCTTGGAGCGCGCGTGGCTGCGATCAAGTGGTTTTCATGATCTCCACCAACCCCGGTGAGCCGATGCGCCGGTTAGAGGATATTGCCTCGGGCGGGGAACTTTCGCGGGTGATGCTAGCGCTAAAGGTAAGCGTGGAGCAGGTAAGTACAGCCCAAACAACCGCCAGGAAAAAGAAGAAGTCACCTAGCCAACGCACGCTGGTGTTTGACGAAATTGATACGGGCATCGGGGGCCGGGCGGCGGAGGCAGTGGGCCGCAAGCTCAAGGAACTCTCGCAGACTGCCCAAATCCTTTGCGTCACCCATTTGCCGCAGATTGCCGCTTTTGCCGACCAGCACTACCAGATCCAAAAGCTCGAAGTGGTGGGACGAACCCAGACTTCAGTCCGGTTGTTGACGGCTGCGGAACGAACCGAAGAGATTGCCCGCATGTTGAGTGGGGCTAAACTGACGGAAACGTCGCTCAAACATGCTGAGCAAATGCTCAAGACGGCTCATTGATCCGTCTTGAAATCTGCGGAAATGGATGCACCAGCCCGACCTGGGCAGACTTCGGGAATGTGGCAGCTAAACCGCACGTCCCGCTCCCTGCACCATCCTGCCAACCGCTGCCAAATCCCCTGCATCCAATGGGTTAGCCTGCGCTCTCGACTTGGGGCAGTCTATCCTAGTAAACTATTGATTCATTTAACTTTGGGGATTCTTTACCCGCACGAGGCCTAGCTTTGTCTGATACCGGGAAGACCGTCCTATTGCTGAAGCCGCGCGGCTTTTGCGCTGGCGTCGTTCGCGCCATTGATATCGTCCGGATTGCCTTGGAAAAATTCGGGCCACCCATCTACGTCCGCAAGGAAATTGTGCATAACCGCTTTGTGGTGGAAGACTTACAGAGCAAGGGCGCTATTTTCGTGGACGAGTTGACTGAAGTGCCAGCCGGTGAGCGGGTCATTTACAGCGCGCACGGGGTTTCTCCAGAGGTACGCGACAATGCCAAGCTGCGCGGTTTGCGGGTGGTGGATGCGACCTGTCCGCTGGTCACCAAAGTTCACGTGGAAGCAGTGAAGTTCGCCAAGGACGGCAATTCGCTAATCCTGATTGGCCATCGCGATCATGACGAAGTGGTGGGCACGCTAGGCGAAGCGCCCGAGGTGACGCAGGTGGTGGGTTCCGTCGAAGAAGTGGCCTTGCTACAGGTACCGGACCCCGAACGTATTGCTTATCTGACCCAGACGACGCTGAGCCTAGACGAATCGGTGAACATCATCGCTGCGTTGCAGGAAAAATTCCCCGAGATTCGTGGCCCGCAGGCCAAGGATATTTGCTACGCGACCGAAAATCGGCAGGTAGCGGTGAAGCATGTGGCCGAAGAGGCGGATCTGCTGTTGGTGGTGGGTTCAGAGAACTCTTCTAACTCGAACCGGCTGGTGGAAGTCTCGCGCAACTTGGGTACCAGTTCGTACCTGATTGACAGTTTCAAAGACATTCAGCCGGAGTGGCTGGTTGGGGTAAAGACGGTAGCCCTGACCGCCGGAGCCTCTGCACCGGAGTGTCTGGTGGAAGAAGTGGTGCAATTTCTGCAAGAACAAAACGGTTTCACCCAAGTGCGGGAAGTGGAAGTGATGCCGGAAAATGTGCGTTTTGGCTTGCCGCCAGAGATTGTGGAAGCCATTGCCAGCGCACCGGTAGAAACCGCTGTACACGCGGACTAAGTCCGAAGGAGTGCATACGATGAGCGAAGCTTTCTCTCCCTCTCGCCCGCACAGCGAGCGAAAGCAGTCTCCGTGGGAGGCATTGTTGAGAGGCGTGTCCTCGGGCATCGAGAGCGCGCAGAAATATTTGTTCTCGATTCAGCACGAAGATGGTTACTGGTGCGGTGAGCTGGAAGCCGATACCACGCTTGAGTCCGACTACATCATGCTGCATACCCTGCTGGGCACGGGGAATCCGGAACGGTTCCGCAAGGCCTGCAACTGGATTCTTGCCCACCAGAATGAAGACGGCGGTTGGCCGATTTATGAGCTGGGCCCCTCAGAAATCAGCGCCTCGGTCAAGGCGTATTTCGCACTGAAGCTGAGCGGCTACACGGCTGAGAGTCCAGCGCTGGAACGCGCCCGCCGCAAGATTGTGGCGATGGGCGGCATTACTCGCTGCAATACCTATACCAAGATTTATCTGTGCTTCTTCGGCCAGTATGACTATGATGCCGTGCCAGCGATTCCGCCGGAGATGGTGCTGTTTCCGAACTGGTTCTGGTTCAACATCTACGAGATGTCCTCGTGGTCGCGCGGCATTTTTATGCCGCTGGCCATCGTCTATGCCAAGAAGCCGTTCAAGAAGATCTCACCAGAGATGGCGATTGACGAGCTCTTCGTGGGGGGCAAGGAGAAGGCGAATCTTCATCTGCACTGGGACACTCGCCGCATTGTCAGTTGGCGCAACTTCTTTCTGGCGGCAGATCGTCTGACCCATTGGCTGGAGCGCTTTCATGTGCGTCCTCTGCGTTCGGTGGCGATCAAGGCGACCGAGAAGTGGATGCTGGAGCGTTGCGAAAAGAGCGACGGCCTGGGTGCGATTTTCCCAGCCATGATGAACTCGATCATCGCGCTGCGGTGTCTTGGCTATTCGGTGGACGACCCACTCTTCATCCGCGCCATGGATGAACTGGAGCAACTTGGAATTGAAGAGGAAGACACCTTCCGGATGCAGCCTTGCAAATCGCCGGTATGGGACTCGGTGTATGCCATGTTCGCGTTGAGCGAGAGCGGTGTGGATCGGACGGAGCCCAAGCTGGTGCAGGCCGCCGACTGGGTGTTGAAGAAGCAGGTGACTCACCCCGGCGACTGGTGCGTCAAGAATCCTGGAGTGGCTCCTGCAGGCTGGTATTTTGAGTTCAACAATGAGTTTTATCCGGATGTGGATGACACCGCGCAGGTTTGCCTCGCGTTGAACCTGATTGACCATCCCAACGAGCGTTACCAGAGTGATAGCTTGCAGCGGGCGATTGATTGGGTGTTTTCGATGCAGTGCAAGAACGGCGGCTGGGCTGCGTTCGACAAGGACAACACCAAGATGGTCTTTCAAAATATTCCGTTCGCTGACCACAATGCCATGCTCGATCCGCCGACGGTGGACATTACGGGCCGGGTGCTGGAGATGCTGGCTGCGCGGGGCTACACCCGCGCCGACAAGCGCATGCGGCGGGCCATAGACTTCATCGTCCGCGAGCAGGAGCAAGACGGTTCGTGGTTCGGCCGTTGGGGCTGCAACTACGTTTATGGAACCATGCTGTGCCTGCGTGGTTTAGAAGCCATTGGGGTGGATCGCAACGAACCCTACATGCTGCAAGCGGTGGAGTGGCTGCGCATGGTACAGAATACCGACGGTGGCTGGGGCGAAACGCTGGGTTCGTATGACAACCCGGTGTTGCGCGGCGTAGGGCCAAGCACAGCCTCGCAGACGGCGTGGGGCGTGATGGGGCTCGTAGCTTCGGGCGATTTGCGCAGCGAGAGTGTGCACCGCGGAGTGGAATGGCTGCTGAAGAATCAGTTGCCCAGCGGCTCGTGGAAGGAAGTTCCGTACACGGGTACTGGCTTCCCGCGGGTTTTTTACCTCAAATATCACATGTACGCGGAGTACTTTCCGTTGCTGGCGCTGGCAGCGTATCGTCGCGCCATGGGCATGGTGGCAGGCAGCGACAGCGCACGCTCGGCGTAAGGAGAGTTCACGGCGCAGGCTGCTTGAGGGCAGTCTGCGCATTTTCTTGTGGGCGGATGGTGCGACTGAATAGGCAGTGACTGCGAAAAATGAATGGCCGGGTTTGACCGGAGGAGTGCTCAGGCTTCTGCTCATGATGACAAAGATGCGCCAAAACGAAGAGACCTTGCGGTGGGTGCGACGGTACGTTGCTCCAGTGCTGGTCGGGTGGATGCTTGCTGCAGCGAGCTTATCTGCGCAGGTGTATCCCACTCCAACTGAGGCCAAGAAGGTTCCACTGCCCACTTCGGTTTGCGCGCCCTGTATTGAGGCTCACATGGAGTTTCTGGCCAGCGATGCACTCCGTGGCCGGGGTAGCGGCACTGCGGACGAACTCGTCGCGGCCACCTACATCGCGGCGCAGTTGCACGCCTATGGGCTGACGCCTGCAGGGGACAAGGGCACCTACATTCAGAAAGTAACCATCGTGAAGCGAGGGTTCAGCGCTCCGCCGGAATTGCGGGTCGGTGACGGCAATAAGGCCTCGGTCTGGCTGCATGGCAAAGATATGCAAGTTCGCATGCTATCGGACGCGGCGTTTGCCGGGCCTTTGCAAAAGCTCGATGCGGCAGCAGAGCCTGCGCTGGTGCATCCCGGAGCAGTGGTTTTCGTGACTGGAGACAACACCAAAGTTCGGCATGCCCGGTTTGGGTTCGTCGCTAAGGGCGCATTCGCGGTGCTCTACGAAGGCATGGACGACAAGGTGGAAGGCCTGCCGCAGGTGATGCCGCGTCCGGAGGGTACGGCGCTAGAGAAGGGGCATTTCAATCTGATTAGGCTGGGTGCTGCTACCGCGACCGCCTTGCAAGCGCTGCCGGATGGGACTTTGCTAACGTTTGGTGGCACATTGAAGCCGGAAGAGCATTCTTCCACATGGAACGCAGTTGGCATGATTCCCGGTGGCGACCCGGCGCTGAATCTGGACGCTATCCTGCTGAGCGCGCATCTGGATCACCTTGGCGTGGGCGAGCCGGTGAAGGGTGACGCCATCTACAACGGAGCGGACGACGATGCTTCGGGCACCACGGCGGTGCTGGAACTGGCGCGGGTGTTGGGTGCAGGGCCAAGGCCCAAGCGCACAATCATCTTTGCGCTGTTCGGCAGCGAGGAGTCTGGAGGTCTGGGGTCGGATTATTTTGCTAGCCATCCTCCCTTGCCCCTGCAAAACATTGCTATGAATCTGAACTTTGAAATGATCGGTCGTCCCGACCCGAAATATAAGCCGGATGAACTGTGGCTCACGGGTTGGGAGCGGTCGAATCTGGGGCCGACGCTGGCCGTGCATGGGGCGAAACTGGTGGCCGACGCGCGGCCTGAGCAAGAGTTCTTTGCCCGGTCGGACAACTATGGCCTCGCGAAGAAAGGCATTGTGGCGCATACCGTCTCCAGCTTTGGCTTGCACGCGGACTATCACCAACCCAGTGACGACTTGGCAAAGATTGACTTTGACCACATGACGCGAGCGATCGCGAGTATGGTAGAGCCCCTGCAATGGCTGGCTAATGCCGACTTTGCGCCCGCATGGAACCCGGGAGGGAAGCCCTAGGTGAAGGCGTTTGTGACGGGCGCTACGGGCTTTCTGGGTAGTCATGTGGCCAAGGTGTTGGCCGAACAGGGCGCGTCCCTACGGTTGCTGGTGCGGGCTACCAGCGACTTGCGGAACATCGCGTCGCTCGCCGCCGAGCACGTAACCGGAGATTTGCGGCAGCCGGATTCTCTGCGTCGCGCCATGGCTGGGTGCGATGCCGTTTTTCACGTGGCCGCCGACTACCGCCTGTGGGTGCGCGATCCGCAGGAGATGTACCGTTCGAACGTGGAAGGGACGCGCGCGATTTTGGCGGCAGCCCGCGAGGCTGGCATTGAGCGCGTCGTTTATACCAGCAGCGTGGCGACCATGGGGTTCACTCAGGATGGACCCGTTGTGGACGAAAATTCTCCGGTGTCGCTCGCGAGTATGATTGGTCACTATAAACGGTCGAAGTTTATGGCGGAGCAAGTGGCAATTGACGCTGCCCGGGCGGGGCAGCAAGTGGTGATCGTAAATCCCACCACGCCAATCGGTGAAGGTGACCTGAAACCCACGCCCACGGGCCGCATCGTGCTGGACTTCCTGAAGCGCAAATTCCCGGCCTACGTGGATACCGGGCTGAATCTGGTGGATGCCACCGAATGTGCTCGTGGACATCTAATGGCTTATGAAAAGGCGCGCCCGGGGCAGAGGTATATTTTGGGCGGGGAAGACCTTACACTGAAAGGTTTACTGGATAAGCTGGGCGGAATAACGGGTTTACCCTCGCCCACCGTAAAGGTGCCGTTTTTTGTGGCTTTCGGCGCCGCAGTGGTAGATGAAGTCTTTACGGGGTATTTGCGGGGCAGGGAGCCGCGAGCCACCATGGAAGCAGTTCGGATGGGTCGGAAGAAGATGTTCGCGTCCTCTGCCAAAGCGGAGCGGGAACTGGGTTGGAAGATGGTGCCAGTGGAAGGTGCATTGCGGCGCGCTGCCGCGTGGTATCGGGGGAATGGCTATGTGTAGAGTTGCGATCCTTACCGCGTTGCCGATGGAGTTGCAGCCGCTGGTAAAGGGTTGGGCCCGAAGTGTGCGCCGCATGAATGACCGGGATTACACGGTCTACGAGACGCAGGAAGTGGTGGCGATGGCAGGCGGGATGGGCGCGGAAGCCGCGCGGCGGGCCACTGAAGCCATCATACAGACCTTCGCACCCCATGAAATTATCTCTGCCGGACTGTGTGGGGCGCTAGTGCCCGAGTTGAAAGTGGCGGAAGTTCTTTGGCCGCGGGTAGTAATGAACTCGCGCGACGGCACCCGGCAAGATCGCAGCGGCGGTTACGGGGTGCTGCTCAGTCATCCGGCCGTGGTTGATTGCGAGGGGAAAAAATTGTTGGCAACGCAATATGGCGCGCAGATTGTTGACATGGAGGCGTCTGCGGTGGCGAGGGGATGTTCGTGGCGGGTGGTGGACTTCCGGGCGGTGAAGTCGGTTTCAGACGACCTTCAATTTTCATTGCCGCCGATGGATCGGTTTGTGGGGTCGGAGGGTGAGTTCAAGACTTTCGCCTTTGTGCTGACAACGCTGGTGCATCCCACCTGGTGGCTTCCGGTGATTCAACTGGGGCTTAATTCTGCGCGGGCAGCCCGCAGCCTGGCGGAAGCGCTGCGGGTGTATCTTTCCAACGTGGAAGCCGGACCGGCTCCCACCACGGAGGCAACTTAGACGGTGGACATGACTGATTCCACTCTTCTGGATGTAGCACCTGCGCAGCGCGTGCGGCCCATTCCTGCCACTATGCTGGCGGCGGTGTACCACGGTGTAAACGACGTGCGACTGGAAACGGTTCCGGTTCCGGTGATTGGCAGGGGCGAGATTCTGCTGCAAGTGGATACCTGTGGGATTTGCGGCACGGACTTGAAGAAGATTGCCACCGGATCCCACTCCGCACCGCGCATTTTCGGGCATGAAACGGCGGGGACAGTCGCTGCGGTGGGCGATGGAGTAGTGCGCTTCAAAGTCGGAGACCGGGGAATGGCGTTCCACCACATTCCGTGTCGCGACTGCTTCTATTGCCAGCGCAAAGTGTTTGCGCAGTGCCCCACCTACAAGAAGGTAGGATGTACGGCTGGGTTTGAGCCTAGCGGCGGCGGCTTCGCGGAATACGTTCGCGTAATGGATTGGATCGTGAGCGACGGTGGAGTGGTGCCCATTCCCGACGAAGTGAGCTTCGAGCAGGCTTGTTTCGTGGAACCGGCGAATACCTGCATCAAAGGGATTATGAGCATGGGGCTGCAAGCCGGAGATCAGGTGCTGGTGATTGGGCAAGGGCCCATCGGTATCATGCTCTCGGTTTTGGCGCGGCGGGCGGGTGCCCGTGTAATAACTTCCGACCTTTACTCGCAAAGACTTACAATGGCTGAAAGGGAATTTGGTCTCGGCTGTCATGTGGATGCCTCGCGAGAGGATACGGTGTCGCGCGTTCGCGAATGGACGGATGGCCGTGGTGCCGATGCTGCGATTCTTGCAGTTGCCGGAAACAGCCTGATACAAGTTGCACTGGATGCAGTACGGCCGGGCGGTAAAGTGATGTTGTTTGCACAAACGCAGCGCAGCGAGGCCACCATTGACCCTTCTGCGGTTTGCGTGGACGAAAAGACGCTGCTGGGCTCCTATAGCGCGTCGGTGGATTTACAGGACGACTCTGTTCGATTTGTGTTCAGCCGAGAGATGAATCTCGAACGGCTGATCAGTCACCGTTATTCCCTCACCGATGCAGTAGAGGCTTTGCGCGTAGCGGCACATCCGCAACCGGACACACTGAAGATCGTGATCCAGCCGGGACTGACCGCGAAAGGAAGTGCTTAGTGAGTCATTCGATGAACGCGGCAGTTCTCTACGGCAAGGAAGATGTAAAAATCGAGCGGGTACCGATTCCTCGCCTAGGTGAGGGTGAAGTTCTGATTAAGGTGCAGGTGGCCCTGACCTGCGGCACGGATTTGAAGGTGTATCGGCGCGGCTATCATGCGCGCATGATTGTGCCCCCCGCGCTCTTTGGGCATGAACTTTCCGGAGTGATTCAATCGGTCGGCCCCAACGTGAAGGACTTCCGCAAGGGCCAGCGGGTAGTGGCGTTGAACTCAGCCCCATGTGGCCGCTGCTTTCACTGTTCCCGGCATCAGGAAAACCTTTGCGAGGATCTGCTGTTCAACAACGGAGCTTACGCCGAGTACATCAAAGTGCCCAGGCGCATCGTTGAGCGGAACATGCTGGCAATTCCCGATGGCGTCAGCTATCAGGACGCCGCCATGGTGGAACCGCTGGCCTGCGTGGTGCGCGGATTGCATGAAACTGGCGCAGAGATCGGCGATACGGTGGTGGTCATCGGAGCCGGGCCTATCGGACTGATGTTCATGCAGGTTGCGAAAGTTTCGGGCTGTGATGTGGTAGCAGTGGTGAAACACGATAATCAGGTGAACGCGGCCAAGCGCATGGGCGCGAGCCAGGTGGTGCAACTAGGCAAGTCCGCCGACCCGATTGAATCGATCCGCTACTTGACCCCGGGGCGTCGCGGTGCAGACGTGGTGATTGAAGCTGTGGGCCGCCCGGAAGCGTGGGAACTTGCTACCGAGATGGTGCGTAAGGGCGGTACAGTGAACTTCTTCGGCGGGCCTCCGGCGGGCACCAAAGTGCAGCTCGACACCAACCGTCTGCATTACTCCGAGGTAACGTTGAAGGCGACCTTCCACCACACGCCGGATATGGTGCGTAAGGCGTTTGCGCTGATTGTGGAACGCAAGGTGCAGGGCACGGATTACATCACGGGCGAGGTTCCGCTTTCCCGCCTGCAGCACGTATTTTCGCAGATGCTGCAAGCTGGGCGAGAGATCAAGACCGCCATCATCCCCTGGGAATAGGCGGCGGACGCTACATGACCGTTTCCGCCGAACCAGTAAACCCGACCACCCAACCTGCCGCAAACGCAGCAGGTTGGGAGCGCCTGCCGCCCCAATACGCCATTCCGGCACGGCCCCCGAGTCTGGCGGAAGCGCAGCACTATTGCCGCCGATTGGCGCGCAGTCATTACGAGAATTTTTCGGTGGCATCGTGGTTTCTACCCAAGCGCTTTGAGCGCCACTTCTACAGCGTTTATGCCTATTGCCGCATCTCCGATGATTTGGGCGATGAAGTGGGCGACCCCGCACTTTCGCTGGCGCTGCTGAAGCAATGGGAGGGCGAGCTGGATGCTTGCTACGCGGGGTTCACTCGCCATCCAGTATTCGTGGCGCTGGCTGAGACCATCCGCGAGTGTGATATTCCCAAAGCGCCGTTTGCCAATTTGCTCACGGCATTCCGGCAAGATCAGCATGTGACGCGTTACCAAACCTTTGCCGACCTGCTGCGCTATTGTGAAAACTCTGCGAACCCCGTGGGGCGGCTGGTGTTGTATGTTTGCGGCTATCGTGATGAAGAGCGGCAGCGGCTTTCGGACTACACCTGCACGGCGCTACAACTGGCCAACTTTTGGCAAGATGTGAGCGTGGACTGGCAAAAGGGCCGCGTTTATCTTCCGCTGGAAGATCTAGGCCGCTTCGGCGTAACCGAATCGCAGATTGCAGAGGGCCGATTTTCTTCCACGTTTGCTGATCTGGTGCAGTTTGAGGTGGCGCGCGCACGGCAGTGGTTCGCCAGCGGCCAGCCACTGGTTCCCATGCTCGACCGCGAGTTGGCGGTGGATATTGATCTATTCAGCCGGGGCGGTCTGGCCATTTTGGAAGCCATCAAAAAGCAAGGCTACAACGTGCTGGCGCGGCGTCCGCAAGTGAGCAAGGGCCGCAAGTTGGGCTTGCTGGCGCGTGCCGTGAGCGGTCTGGCATTGGGGAAGCTGCGATGAGCGCCGCCACGGAAGTCCCCGCGCAGCCAGTGTTTTCACCCACCAAATCGCAGCTCGACTTGGCCTACCTGATGTGCAGCGGGATCGCCCGCACTGCGGCCAAGAATTTTTACTACGGCTTTATGGCACTTCCGCGCCGCAAGCGGCTGGCATTGTGTGCGGTTTACGCGTTTATGCGCAAGTGCGACGATATTTGCGACGACCCCAAGCTTCCGCTGGAAGAGCGGCGGGTTCTGCTGGGTAAATTTCTGGCTGGATTGCATGCGGCGCAAGCAGGCGAGCCCACCGATGATCCCATCTATCTTGCCCTAACCGATGCCCAGCGCCGGTTCAGCATTCCCGCAGAACTGCTGGATCAGTTGGCCCAAGGCACGGCGATGGATTTGGAAGAAGAAGCGGCGGGCGCGGGAGTGGTTCATCGCAGCGGGCTTCCTGTGTTCCCCGTGTTCATGACCTATCGTACTTTCGAGGACCTGTATCCATACTGCTACCGGGTAGCGTCGGTCGTCGGGCTGGTTTGCATCAAGATATTTGGCTACCAAAACCCCGAGGCGGAGCCTCTCGCCGAGCGTACGGGAATCGCCTTCCAGTTGACGAACATTTTGCGTGACCTGAAAGAAGACGCGTTGCAGTGCCGTGTGTATCTACCGCAAGATGAATTGCTGCGCTACGGTCGCACCGCGCTTGAGCTGCGCAATGGAGCCGATGCTGTGCTATGGCGTCCGCTCATGGCGATGGAGGCGGCACGGGCGATGGAGTTCTACCGGTCCGCCGAGAAGCTTATTCCCTTGGTGAACCCCGACAGCCGCGCGGCGCTGAAGGTGCTGGTCACCATCTACCGCCGGTTGCTGGAGAAAATGCAGCAGCGCGGCTACGATGTTTTTAGTCGGCGCATACGTCTAAGTACGAATGAAAAGTTGAGCATTTTGTTGCAAGCCCTATGGCGGCGCACGGCATGAGTGCCGCGAAGCTGGAATCTTCCCCGCTCGGCAATCCCAAGGTAGCGAGCAAGGTAGCGAGCAAGGTCGCGAGCAAGGTCGCGAGCAAGGTAGCGATCATCGGTGGCGGCCTTGCCGGTCTCGCGGCCGCATGTGCGCTGGCTGATGCGGGTGCGAAGGTTATCCTCTACGAGCGCCGACCCTACCTTGGTGGTCGAGCTTCGTCGTACGAGCACCCCGGCACTGGCGAAGTAGTGGACAACTGCCAGCACATCCTGCTTGGCTGCTGCACCAACCTGATTGACTTCTACCGCCGCATCGGTAGCGCGGACAAGATTCGATGGTACCGGCGGCTTACATTTTTGGAGCCCGGTGGCCGGGCTTCGCAGATTGAGCCGGGCCTGCTGCCTGCGCCGATGCACAACGGATTTTCGTTCCTCACGGCGCCCATGCTGTCGCTTGGCGATAAACTGGGCATTGCCCGCGCGCTGCTAGCTCTGATGCCGCGATTGCCCGAGGATGACGGGCGTCCGTTTTCGGAGTGGCTGCAACGTCACGCGCAGACCGCGAACGCCGTCAAGCGTTTTTGGGAGCCGGTGCTGGTGAGCGCGCTCAACGAAGATCTCGACAAGACCTCGACTGCGTACGCAGGCCTTGTCTTCCGCGACTCCTTTTTGAAGTCGGCGCGGGCGGGGGAAATGGGTGTGCCGATGGTGCCGCTCACCGACCTCTATGCTTCTGCCGCAAGCTACATTCAACAGCGCGGGGGCGAAGTTCGAATGCGGGCATCGGTGAGTGGCATTGTGCCAACTGCCGACGGCGTTTGCATTGCCCTATCCAGTGGCGACGAACTCGCCGACTATGCGATTCTCGCGGCACCGTTCGGGTCGGTCGCGAAGTTGCTGCCTCCGGGACTCGGGGCCGATGATCTCCGCGCCAAGGCTGCCCACTTTGAGCCTTCGCCCATTACGGGCATCCACCTGTGGTTTGACCGCGAGATTACGGAACTCGACCACGCCGTGTTACTCGACCGCACGATCCAGTGGATGTACCACAAGTCGCGGATTCAGCGCGGCTACCGTGAGGCAAACACAGGTGCTCCCAACGAGCCGGGTAGCTACGTCGAGTTGGTAGTCAGCGCCTCGAAGAGTTTGGTGGAAATGCCGCGGCAGGAAGTGATTGACCTGGCTCTGCGCGAGTTGGCGGAGTTTTTCCCCATCGTCCGCGAAGCCAAGCTGCTGAAAGCGACCGTCGTAAAAGAAGTTCACGCCACGTTTTCGCCATTTCCGGGCTGCGATGAATATCGCCCGGCACCGGTTACGGTGTGGCCGCGCATCTTTCTAGCTGGCGACTGGGTGCAGACCCACTGGCCTGCCACTATGGAGGGTGCGGTGCGCAGCGGCTATTTGGCGGCGGAAGCGCTGGCCCGAGCGGCTGCCATTGCACCCGGCAGCTTCCTCGTCGCCGATCTTCCGGCGCGCGGCCTGATGCGGCTGTTCCCGGAATAGCTTATCCACTACCTTCCCAAGCGCTCCCTGCAAAATTGCCCGATTCTCCGGTACGATGTTGGGTGGTAAGAATTCCATTCCAATCCCCCACTGTATCCGAGGCCCTATGCCCGATTTTTCTCTGAACGTAAATGGCAGTGACCGCAAAGTAAGCGTTGCCGCCAATACCCCGCTGCTTTGGGTGTTGCGCGACACCCTGGCCATGACTGGCACCAAGTTTGGCTGCGGCGCTGGATTGTGTGGGGCCTGCTCGGTACACGTGGAAGGCGAACTCGTCCGCTCATGCTCGGTGGCGATTAGCGAAATTGGTAGCAAAAAGGTCACGACGATTGAAGGCCTTTCGGCGGACCGTTCGCATCCGCTGCAGAAAGCGTGGATTGCGGAGGATGTGCCGCAATGTGGATACTGCCAGAGCGGACAGATTATGGCCGCCGCCGCGTTGCTCGCCAAGTCGCCCTCGCCGACGGAAGAGGAATTGACGGCAGGGATGTCGCGCAATCTATGCCGCTGCGGCACCTATGACCGCATTCGCAAGGCGATTCATCGCGCCGCCGGACAACCGGCTGCCGCGAATGGTGGAGGTGCCCAGTGAGCCCGGTCTCTCGTCGTGAATTGCTGCTCGGTGGTGCCGCTGCGGGTGCGGGACTCGTCATCGGAGTCTATGCTTCGAAGTTTGGTTCGGTCACCGGATTTTCAGCGGGCCATGAAGCTTTCAGCCCCAACGCTTATTTGCGCATACTGCCAGACAACACCGTGACCATTATGGTGGCTCGCTCAGAAATGGGTCAAGGCGTACGCACCGCACTGCCCATGATTCTTGCCGAAGAACTGGGGGCTGACTGGCCCACGCAGGTGAGGATTGAGCAGGCTGGCGCCAGCACGCTCTTTGGTGACCAGACGACGGGCGGCAGTTTCAGTATTCACAGCCTATGGGATCCCATGCGCAAGGCCGGGGCCCAGGCGCGCGAGATGCTGCTGGCGGCGGCAGCCCAGCGCTGGAGCGTTCCTGCCGGCGAGTGCAAGGCAGAGAAGGGAGCTGTGAGCCACGAGAAGTCGAAACGCAGCGCGACGTTTGGCGAGTTGGCCGATGCTGCTGGCCGTATGCCCGCGCCCAGCGAGGCTCCACTCAAACGGCCCGAAGAGTACAAGATCGTTGGGACTCATGCCGCGCGACTGGATACTCCCTCAAAGATCGATGGCAGTGCGCAGTTCGGCATTGACGTCCGCGTGGAAAACATGAAGCATGCGCTGCTGGCACGCACGCCCACGATTGGCGGTAAGGTCGTCAGCTTTGATGATTCCGATGCCAAAAAAGTAGAAGGGGTGCGCCTGGTAAGCAAGATTGGCGACTCAGCCGTAGCCGTGATTGCAGACAGCGTGTGGGCCGCCATGGAAGGACGCCGCGCACTGAAGGTCACGTGGGACGATGGCCCCAACAAGAATCTTGGCATGGCCGCGATTTGGGACGGCTTGAAGCAGGCTTCGTCTAAAAAAGGCGCGCCGCTCTATTCCACGGGTGACTTCGCCAAGGCTTCCGGACGGATGGTGGAAGCCACTTATCAACTGCCTTTGCTGGCCCATGCGCCAATGGAGCCGGGTAACACCACGGCAGTGGTACAGCACGGAGGCTGCGAGTTGTGGTCACCCACGCAGGTGCCTCAGGACGTGCGTGACTCGGTTGCGATTGCGCTTGGCCTGCCCTCTGACAAGGTGAAAGTGAACGTCACGCTGCTGGGAGGGGGGTTCGGTCGTCGGCTGGAACACGACTATGCCGTGGAAGCCGCACTGGTGGCAAACAGTATGCCCGGCACGGCAGTGCAAACGTTATGGACGCGCGAAGACGATATGCAGCACAGTCCTTATCGCCCCATGAGCCTGCACGTGATGAGTGCCAAACTCGACGGCGCTGGCTGGCCTGTGGCCTTTCAACACAAGATTATCGGGCCGGGCATCAGCACGCAGAAGGGATTTCCCTTGATGGGCGGTCTGGATCCGGATTTAGCTTCGGAAGCGGCGTTCCTGTATCCGATTCCCAACGTAACGATTGAGCATGTTGCTACAGAAACGCCGGTGCCGCTCGGTTGGCTGCGCTCAGTGTGGGGCATGCAGATTGGCCTAGCGACGGAGGCGTTTCTTGATGAAGTAGCTGCCGCCGGAGGCAAAGACCCTCTGGATCTGCGGCTGCATTTGCTGCGCGAAGATCGCGAAATTCATATTGGGGACGACCATTGGCAGACCGCCCGTTTGCGCGAGGTGATCAAGCTGGCTGCGGAAAAATCGGGCTGGGGCAAGCCGCTGCCAGCGGGAGTTTATCGCGGCATCGCGTGCTGGGCTTGCTTTAGTACCTATTCTGCGGAAGTGGTAGAGCTTTCGATGGAGGGTGATTTACCCAAAGTGCACCGCGTAGTCGCCGCGATTGATTGCGGCACTGTGGTCAATCCCAATATTGTGGATCAGCAGATGCACAGCGGCGTTGTCTTTGGGATGTCTGCGGCGCTGCGCGGCAAAATTACAATTGAGGGTGGCCGCGTTCAGCAAGCCAACTTCGACGACTACGAACCGCTGCGTATGAACGAATTCCCTAAGATTGAGGCCTATTGGGTGAAGAGTGGTGAGGCACCGACCGGCATCGGCGAGCCTACTGTGCCACCGCTGGCTCCGGCGCTGCTGAACGCCATGTACGCAGCCACTAAGAAGCGGGTGCGGGCCGTGCCGGTTATGGGGTAAAGCGCTGCATCCTCACCCTAATTCGCAAGAGGCGCGGAAGAGGGTGGGGCACCAGATTTTCAACCAGTCGCAGGCGAGATGCGACTTGGTAGCTAACCTCCGCGCGGGTTGCACGTCAGAACCGATATGAATTCGTCACGAGTAGTCGCCTTCACCTGTCTCGCGATTCTTTCGCTGCCTTTGGCGCTGCTTGCACAGGCCCAAACGGCGGTTCCGGTAGCTGAGGCTGGCGGGGTTCCGCTTGCGGCTTCCACGGCGCAGTCGCTTACAGAAGCTGGCTCGCCCGAACTGTATCGGCGCTTTATCGGCCAGTGGAGCGGAACGCTGGCGTACCGCGACTACTCCGATGCGGCCAACGCCGACAGCGGCAAGCGAGTTACCCTGCCCACCACGCTGGAGGTTACACTGAGCCCGCAAGGTGGCGCCATGATCTTCCACTACACCTACGACGATGGCCCCGGCAAGATCGTGCAGGAGAACGAAACGGTGTGGATGAACGCCACGCAAAGCCGCTATCTGGAAGTGAATGCGGATGGCAAAGAGCGCAGCGAATATCACGCCACCGGCTTCAGCGGTCTGCAAGGGGATGCTCCCGCGCACGTGGTGTTAGAAGGCAAAGGCGAAGAGAACAGCAAGCCAGTGGTCGTTCGCACCACCCTAGACATCAGCTACCGTACTTTCACAATTCTGCGCGAGACCAAGCTGGCGGGGAAAGACTTCCTTTTTCGCCATCAGTACAAATTCGAGCGTTTGGCGGCGGCAAAGTCAGTGCAGTAGAGCATTCGGCTGTGGTAGGTGCTTCAGCCCATCCTGACGCCGCGAAGAGCGCGCGGCGTCAGGGTGGGGAACCGATTCACAGGGGATCGGTCAGAAGCGGAGAGCAGATTACTTCGCGGGCGAATCAAAGCTCACTTTAGGCACAATCTTTGCGCCTTCGTCGGCCTTGAAGTAGGGCTTGATGGTGCGGCCTGTGAAGCCCGCGACGATGCTGCCGGGGAACTGCTGCACGGCGGTGTTGTACGTCTTCACCACTTCGTTGTACTTATTCCGCTCGACCGATATACGGTTTTCCGTGCCCGCTAATTCATCTTGCAAGCGCAGAAACTGCTCATTGGACTTAAGCTGCGGATAGTTTTCCTGCAACAGCAGCAGGCGTCCAATGGCGCCGGAAAGCTGGCCGTTGGCGGCCATCTTGTCGTCTGGGCTTTGCGCGCCGAGCAGGGCCGAACGCGCTTTGGCGATGTCGCCGAAGACGGTGACTTCCTGCTTGGCGAATCCCTTTACGGTTTCCACCAAGTTAGGGATGAGGTCCGCGCGGCGCTGCATGGCGGTATCCACTGAAGAGAACGCGCTCTGCACGTCTTGATCTTTCTGAATCAAGCCGTTGCTCACGCCGACAAACCACATGCCGCCCACGATAATGATGGCGACTAACACCAACACTGCAATCAAACCTTTTGACATAAATCGCTCCTGAGAACAGTTTCGAGATTCTGGTTTCGAGTTGCTGATTTCGAGTTTCGAGTGCGCGGCGGCTGACGCCGTTTGCTGCAAAAAACCAACTGATATGGTGCCTACATCTTTGGCTCATCCAGCGCTTCATCCACCGCTTTGGTCACACGTTCAATCGCCGCCAGATAGTTGCTGGCAGTTAGCGCGAGGTCGAAGTCAGAAGTATCAGCCTTCCTCTCGCGGATATTCAATAGATGTTGAAAGCTCGTGACGTCCAGTGCAAAGCGGGCGCGGATGCGTTCCACCGTCTGGCGCCGTCCTTCAGGTAGCGGCTCTCCCAGTGCCAGCAATCCGTGGCGGAACAGGGTGAGGAACGAGGGCAGCGTGTGCAGCAGCAGTTGCCACAGCTTGGCCGGGTCGGCCGCTTCTTCCAACATACGCTTACGAAGGTTAAACAGCCGCGCTCGCAATTCATATTCCACCTGCGAGCGGTGATAGTGCATCGGAATCACTGTCTTGCTGATGTGGTCGGGGCCAAACAAACAACGATGGCTGTGCTGCATGTCTAGAAATTCGATGGAAAACACATCCACCGAGTTGCGAAACTCGTCCGCCGTTACCAGCAGAGGTACAGGGTGCTTCTGTGCTACCCACCATGCAATCGCAGGACGCAAAGTCGCGAGCGACTCATACGAGGTGCTGTTCAAAAAGCAGATCAGATTGACATCGGAGTAGGCATCGCTTTCCAGCGACGCGGCCGAGCCGTAGAGCGCCACGCTCTCCAGTATGCCACCCGCCGCATTTTGCAGCCGCTCAATGAACTCTTGAATCTGATGGAGTGGCGTTGTCATAAGTAGTGCGCCTCACGTCTGTTTATCATCTAAATCCGCAAACATCAATACACTGCTACCAGCTTCCGCTAGCCCCGCCGCCGCCTGAGTCACCACCGCCAAATCCACTAAAGCCGCCACCACCGCCGCCGCCAAAGCTGCCACCGCCCCAACCGCCGCCGCCGCCGCGGCCTCCTCCGGTCAGCAGCCACCAGAATAGAATGGCGCGGCCCGTACGGGTGCAAATCATGATTAGAAAAATAATCGCGCCAATAATCAGCAGCACCGGATTGATGGGCTTGCTCTGGCGATAGTGTTGTGGCACAGGCGCTGCATCTTCTGTGGCGGTGCCGTCGTCGCCCGCAGTAATGACGCTGCCTACCCGGCCCACCAGCAAACGAACGGCCGAGTCGTAGTCATTCTGCTTGAGGTAGGGCACCGCTTCGCGGCCAAATCCGCCCACTTTGCCATCGGGCAGAATCGGCTCCAAACCATACCCGACCTCAACACGGTACTTGCGGTCTTCGGTGGCGAATAGAATCAAAACTCCGCGCTTTTCCTTCTTGTCGCCTACGCCCCACTGCCGGAACAGACTGTTTGTATAGCCTTCCACGTCCTCGCCGTCGAGCGACTTGACGGTGACGAGTGCAATCTGTGCCTGCGTTTTCTGCTCTACCTGATAGCAATAGGCTTCCACTTGGGAGCGGGTATCGGCAGAGAGCACCCCGGCGAAATCGTTTACATAGCCGGTCGGTTTGAGCGAAGCGCGCGGTTCCGCGAATGCGGCAAGCCCGAGCGCAGCCACAACGCTAAGAAGAAGAAGGCCGCGATGGATCCGGAAAGTTCGAAGAGAGCGCTGAATGCGGCTGGTCATGCGTCAACAGGATTGTACAAGAAGAGATACGCAAGCTGTGGGGCTTGGTTCCGCTCCTTCAGATTATTGCAAATATTGCAGGAAGTGGAAATCAGATCGCCATAATCGCGACGCCAGCAGCCACGCAGGCGGCGGCAATCCAGCGCCGGGCATCCACTTTCTCTTGCAGGAAGATGCGAGCCGCGAACGCATTGGCCATGAAGGTAAGGGAGGCGGAGGCGGGCGCGACCAGACTGACGTCAGCCCAGGAAAGCGCCAGCAGGAGGCTGAAAAATCCAAAAGCCATGGCGGCGATGCCAAGAAAGAAAGTCGGCGTCTGAAAGATACGTTTGAAAACCGCCAACAAGCCGTGTTGCTGGTGCAACTTGCCCAAGTCGCCGACTCGCTTCATGGAGTAGGCCTGTAACACATCGCCTGCCGAGCCGAAAACGATAATCGCAAGTATGAATCCCCAAGTGTAAAGTGCCTTCACGAGCGCACCTCGGGTGCGGGATTTTCGCCACCGTGTTGGTGCGTGGTGTTGTGGGGACTCTGCGCGACAAATCCTACTCCAGCCGCGATAAGAAACACTCCCAGCCAGCGCAGGGGCGTCACCTGCTCGTGGAGAAAGACTTTGCCGAACACCGCCACCAGACAGTAACCGATGGAAGTTGCTGGAAGCACGTAGGTAAGGTCAGCCCAAGAAAGGGCCGTCAGGTAGCAACTGAAGAACCCAAGCAGCAGTAAGATTCCCACCAACACAAATGGGTTACTGACGGCATGGAATACCGTGAAGAGATTGGAGAGCGAAATCTCGCCTACCTGCTTCATCCCAGCCGATAAAACAGTATCGCCGGCGGAGCTGAAGAACGCCACGCCGGCGAGGATCATCCCTCTGCGAAAATTCAAGAAACCAGCCTCAGTGGTAACGCAAGGTGACGCAAACTCAGGTGCATCTAGTCGGAGCCGACGTGAGCGCTGGCTACTGCGGAGATCGCATTGGCGTCATCGCGCCGCTTGGCCTTGACCCACTTGTTGCGTTCGCGGCGCAGCTTCAGGAACGACTTAGCTTCCTTATAGAGGCGTGCGCGGTCTTCCTTGGTAAATGCCGCTTTGTACAGAATGCGAAAAGCCGCCTTGGGTCGAAAGTAATATTCGTCGTAGAAGCGGTGCACGGCTTCAATCACGTCATCGGCGGGCAGACCGGGGTACTCGATGTGAGCCATCTGGTGGCCGTCATCGTCCACCATGCTTTCGGCGGTCAGGTAGCCTTTTTCTTTCACGAACTCATACAACTCGGTGCCGGGGAAGGCGTGCGCGACCGAAACTTGAATGGTCTCGCAATCCAGTTCTTTGGCGAAGTTGATGGTTTCGCGAATCGTGTCGTGCGTCTCACCCGGTAAGCCAAGAATAAAGTCGCCATGGATCACCAGACCGAGCTTGTGCGCATCTTTGGTGAACTGACGGGCACGCTCGACGGTGGCACCCTTCTTGATGTTCTTCAGAATCTGCGCGTTACCCGATTCGTAACCCACGATCATCAGGCGGCAACCTGCGTCTTTCATCGCCTTCAGTGTGTCGTAGTCAGTGGTGACGCGCGAAGTGCATGACCAAGTGAGCCCCAACGGCTTCAGTTTTTCGCAAAGCTCGATGGTGCGCGCTTTTTGGATGTTGAAGGTGTCGTCGTCAAAGAAGAATTCCTTCACGAACGGCCAATATTCCTTGGCTTTCTTCATCTCAGCGACAATGTCGTCTGCCGAGCGCTTGCGCCACGGATGGCCGCTAAGCGTCTGGGGCCACAAACAGAAAGTGCATTGCGCCGGGCAGCCGCGCGTAGTGTAGAGCGACACGTACGGATGCAGCAGAAACGGAACATTGTAGCGACGCACATCGAGGTCGCGATGGTAGATATCGGTGGCGTGCGGCATGGCGTCGAGGTCTTCAACGGGAGGCCGGTCAGGCGTGGCGACGATCTGGCCGTCTTTGCGGTAGTTGATCCCGGCAATTTCCGCCAGTGGCTTACCGTTGGCAAATTCCACGGTAGCGAAGTCGAACTCACGGCGCACCACAAAATCAATATGCGGGCAATCGTTCAGCGCACGGGCGGGGGCTACCGTTACTGGCGGGCCCACGAAGGCGATCTTGATGGCCGGATTCGCTTCTTTGATCTTGCCCACCAGCAGCAGGTCGCCGGGCCAACCGGCAGTACTGGTGAAAAGCACCAAAAATTCGTACTGCTTGCAAATTTCAATGGTCTCTGCCGCCGTCACCTTGTGGGAAGGGGCATCCAGCAGCCGCGAGTCTTCCAGCATGCCCGCCGGATAGGCCAGCCATACCGGATACCAGTAGGATTCGATCTCACGAGTTGCAGGCCAGCGTGAGCCAGCACCACCATCAAAATTCTCAAACGACGGAGGATTTAGGAACAATGTTTTCAATGGCATAGGGATACTTTCAATTCTAACATTCCGGCCTCATTTCGCCGCCGGAAAGGTTGGCGGCACAGGTACTTGCGCCGATTGGCTCTACTCCCAGAAAATCGGGAGGAAATGATGGCACTCCCAAATTCTAGGCTACTGAGTTCCAGCGCTAGGCACAAACAGCCAAGGCCAGAAGGCGCGTTCCGCACAGGGAAGTGAGCATTCCGGGGATTAAACGGAGACCACACTCTTTTGTTGATTCCTTGGAGTCTCTAGTCGCTTAGGGCTGGCTGCCGACCCAAGCCTCAAGCTCGCCCGTGGCGCGCAACAATTGCACCCGGGCCCGCGTCAGGTCAAATTCGACATCTACCAGCGTGTCCTTGCGAAAATCGGCCTGCTGGTGAGATGCCTGAAGCTCCTTGAAAGTCGCGGTTCCGGCCTCGGCGCGTTGCATCGCCGCCTCAGACTCGGCCTGCGCCACCTCAGACTCCAGTCCGGCGACATCCCGCATCGCCGTCAGTTGCAGCACTGCTTGCCTCAGCCGGGCAGTCTCTTCAGCAATGCGGTTGCGGATGACGTCCGCCTCTTGGCGCGCCCTGGCAGCATCTGCATCCGCGCCCTGAGCGCGCGCCTTCTGTTGGGCGTTGAAGATGGGCACACGCAGAGCGATGCCAATGTTGCCGTTGTGTCGCTGGAACTTTGTGAAAAACTCGTCGTAGTTGTTGGACTTGGAGAGCAAAGCGTACTGCCCCACCAGATCGAAAGATGGCAGCAGGGCACGATGCTCACCCTTGGCACGGATCGCCTCAGCGCTGGCGTGTTCGTCGGCGGCTTTGATGGCGGGGCTGGATGACACTGCCTTCTGGCGGGCATCCGCATCCGCATCCGCCTCGTGCAGTCCGGGGATGGAACTGGTGACGGTTTCAATTCCTGCCTCGGGCTGGCCCGTGAGCCATGCCAGATGCGAGCGCAGCACACCGCTGGAACCATCGGCTTCTGCTCGCAAAAGCCGCAACCGGGCGGTGGCCAGCTTCGCCTTCTTGGCTTCAATCGGGGCGTCTATGCCTTCGTGGATGCGCGCGTCCATATGGCTCTCCGCCTGCAGGGATTCGGCTTCCTGCTGCTGCAAGAGCGCGAGCTTGCGAGTCCATTTATCGAGCTCCGCGTAGGTAAGCACCGTATCTTGAATGGCCTCAATACGCTGCTCGTCGCTGCGAAAGCGGCTTGCGTTCCACTCCAGTCGGGCAGCCTTCACAAACTGGCGCTGTGCCGGGTTGAACACGGTGGCCGAACTGTTGACGTTTACAATCGAAGGCCCGGCACCGCCGATTAGCGGGAAGCCATACGAGTAGCCCGCACCCGAGCCTACTGTTAGTTGCGGAATGAACGAATCCTTCACTTCCTGATACGATTTTTCTGCTTTGAGGCTACCGGAGGCGGCAATGGCCATCGCCGGACTGTGCCCCAGAGCCAGTACGATGGCTTGTTGCAGTGTCATCGGCTCGGCATGGGCGGCGGCTGCGGTGGCCAAGAAAACGAAGCTAAGTGCTAAAAATTTAGCAGAGCAGCGTGCACGATCTGCAAACCAATCCAGAGATGGCAGGCGCATAGTTGCGGTTAGCCCCTTCCCTGAAGTTTTCTCAATGATTCCTGCGCGGGATGAAAGTCTCTTGCCAATGCCACCGCTGCCTTGTATTCCTGCGCGGCACCGGCCTTGTCACCCTGCTTTTCCAGCAATCGGCCTAGCACCCAATGCGCCCGGAAAATCGAATGATCTTCACTGGGCTGACCGCTAGCCAAGTACGTTCGCACCCACAGGGTTGCGAGCGGCAAATTCCGGTTCGCTTTGCCCAGCACTGTAGCCGATTCCAACAACACGCCCGACGACTTACCCTGCGCCAGCGCAGCCGCTTTGTTCAGCGCCGCATCCAAGTCGTCCCAACGTTGCCGCTTGGAGTAAAACAGCGCCAGATTCAGCCACTGGCCGGCGGGCTCTTTCGCCGATTGTGTTGCAGACTTGTACGCCTGTTCCGCCTTGGCATCGTCCTTATCATTCTCGGCGAGGCGTCCGCGGATGTATTGCGCTATGCCGGGGTCGAGTGCGGCCACTGCTTCGGCTTGGCCGCGAGCCTTGTCTGCGCCGCCACCAACGATCCCGGGTGCTTCCATGTAGAACTCAGCCAGATCGGAGTGCGCGTCCACGTTGTGGCCATCAAGCTGTACTGCCTTTTCGAAGCTGTCGCGTACCCGCCGGGCTAGGCCCAACTGTGAAAAAACACTGGCTCGCTGAGCTTTCTCGCCGTAGGCGCGGCCCATCCACATCTGGAATTCACTGCGGTTTGGGTTCAGGTGAATCGCCGCTTCACAGGCCGTCACGGCGTCGTCCCAGCGTTCCACCGAATAATAAGCGCGACACAGCAGGTTGTGCGCCGGGGCATCATTTGGGTAGGTGCGCACCTGACTCTGCAGCGTCGAGATTGCATCATCCACGCGACCCGCCACCAATAGTTCACGAGCCGACTGCGCCTGCGCGGAAGTTATGAGCCCGATGCTGCCAGCCAGCAAGGACAGAACGATGCGTTTTAGGAAGCGATTCATCGAAGCTACTCCACGACCTGAACTTTGAGGCCGTCATGCAAGGGCTTGTTGTTCGTAGATCCAAGCGCCACTCGCGATCCGGGGTCGAGTCCTTCGGTCAGTTCATACTGGGTTAGATTCGACAAGCCGGTTTGTACGTTGTGTCGGCTGAGCGTGCCATTTTGAATGACGTACACATAGCGCACACCGTCATCCTGGCGCATGGCTTCGCGCGGCAATACCATCACGTTGTCATGCTGGGCCGTCACCACGGTTACCGTGACGTTTACGTTCGGCAGCAACTGCAAGTCTGCGTTTTCCACCTGCACGGCAATTTCGCCGACGTTGCGGCTGCCGCGCAGTTTCACCACGGAGGGCAGCGCCGCCAGCTTGCCCTGCCACTTGCGGCCGGGCAGGGCGTCCCATGTGATGTTTACGGGCTGGCCCGTGCTGAGGCGACCCAAGTCCGGTTCGTCTATAAAGGCGCGAACCAGCATTTGCTTGAGCGGCGCTTGCTGCAGCAGCAAATCGCCGCCGTTGACGAATGCGCCTTGCTTGGCTGCGACCTGGTAAACCACGCCTTCACGCGGCGCGCGGATGATGCATTTGGCTAGCGCCTCATTGGCGGCGGCGTAGTTGGCTCGCGCCTCCGAAGCCTGCGCGTCGGCGCGTTCCAAATCGCCAGCAGCAAAGCGATCTTTTTTCTTGTGGCCCAGCAGGTTCAGGTCGGTGTCAAGCCGCGCCAAATTACTCTCCGCCTCGCGCACTTCTCCGGCGGACGCGGCACCTTGCTGCTGCAAGCGCTTCAAGGCCTCGAGATTTTTGGCTGCGGTTTCGCGCTCGGCAGTGGTCTTGGTGAACTGCGCCCGGGTTACGAACACTTCCTCTTGCGTGCCGCCCTGATGCACGGCAGAGGCTTCCGCTTCTGCGCTTTTTAATTGCGCCACTGCGCGAGCCAGCGCAGCTTGCGCGTCGGCAACGTCCAGTTCCATCAGCAACTGTCCGGCTTTCACGCGGTCGCCTTCTTGCACCAGCAGCCGCCGCACCGTGGTGTTGTTCGGCGCGTGGGCCTCAAAGTTATCCACGGTTTCAACTTTGCCATTCGTGGAAATCACACTGGTGATATTAGCGTGCGAGATGGTGGCCGCCCGCACCGGCACTGGCACCTCGCCGCTGCTGCGGATCCAGAGAAAAGCCAGTAGGGCGAGCGCCCCGACCAAGGCAAGCGCCCGGCCCGGATAACGCTGCAATAAGTTCGGTTGCGGCTGCGTGCTATCTGCCATGCTAGAGTCTTAGTCCCCTTTTACCTTACCATTTTGGGTCGCGCTCGGGGGCTTCGCCCCAGCTAGCCGAGTGCTCGGTATCTGAAGTTGCTGCCCGGTTTGCTGGCAGACAGTTGAACTCGTCGCCAGATCAGGGCGGTAAAATAGGGTCATGCCAACTCCTACCCTCGGTCGCGCCGTAAAATTGGACCGCTCACGCAAGCCTGCGGCAACCAGACCGCGCTATACCGAAGACCACGCTAAGTCTGGGTTAGATGCGGATTTCCCGGCTATCGAAACCTTTCCCAACCAATTTCCGGGGTACGAGATTCTGATTGACATCCCGGAGTTCACCTCAGTATGCCCCAAAACTAGCCTGCCCGATTTTGGCGAGTTGACGGTGCGCTATATGCCTGATGGCCGCTGCTTGGAGCTGAAGTCGCTGAAGGAATATCTGTTTACCTACCGCAATCTGGGGATTTTCCAGGAAAACATCGTGAATCAGGTGCTGGAAGACGTGGTAAAGGCTGCCAAACCGGTGTGGGCTGAGGTGGAAGGCGAGTTCCGACCTCGTGGCGGAATCGGCACCAGCGTCTTTGCGCGGTATCCGCGCCCCAAGGGGAAAGCCAGATTCTAGAGTTGACCCTTGGGTTTAGTCAGTTATGCAGTTCCGTTGAGCAAGACAGCTCTGTTGACTCGCTATCTTGGCCCGCTCCGTTGACTCGCTCCGTTTACTCGCTCCGTTGGCCGGTGAGCTGCCAAGGAGCGCTGTGCAAGGTTATCGGGGCCTAAGGGGAACTGGTTGGCTGGGGGAGGGGAGACCCGCGATTTTAATTTGTGACCGGAAATATAAGTATACGAAGTATATTACTATAGTAATATTTACTTTTGGGACTCGATTGCGCCCTGCTGCATGGTATAGTCCCGCTCAACCATGCATAGTCGAGCTTACGCCATTACCGCGCTGCTGTTGCTGACGGCGCTCAACTTTTTGAACTACATGGACCGGTTCATTCTGCCGCCGGTGCAGACGCTGGTGCAGGCCGAAATCCATGGCTCGGACGCCCAGTTTGGTCTGCTGACTTCCGCCTTCATTATCGTCTACATGCTGACCGGGCTCTTCGTCGGCCCCCTGAGCGATCGCTATTCGCGCCGCATGATTCTGGTGACGGGTGCACTCTTGTGGAGCGTAGCCACCATGCTGACGGCCACCGCGCACAGCTATTGGGGCCTGCTGATTCCACGCTCGCTGGTCGGCATTGGCGAAGCCACCTTCATCATCATCGGACCGACCTATATTGCGGATATTTTCCCGGAAGCCAGACGGGGGCGCATTATGGGTATTTTCTATCTGGCGCTTCCGGTAGGGGCGGCTCTGGGGTTCATCCTAGGGGGCTGGCTGGGGCCCACGCACGGCTGGCGCTTTCCCTTCCTCATCGGCGGCCCGCCGGGCATTGCTCTGGCCATCGCCCTGGCCTTTCTGCCCGAACCCAAGCGGGGAGGGCAGGATGCAGGCCGCGAATCAGTGCAGCCGGATGGCTCCAGTGCCTCTCTGCAGCGGCAGACGCTGGTGGGCCTCATCCGCAACCGCGCTTATTGGACGGCGACCCTTGGGATGACTGCGATGGTATTCGCGCAGGGTGCGCTTTCGGTGTGGATGCCCACCTACCTCTCACGCGAACGCGGGTTTAGCGTGGGCGATGCGGGCAAGGTATTCGGTGTGCTGTTGGCGGTAGGCGGATTGCTTTCTGCGTTACCCGGCGGTTGGCTGGGCGACAAGCTGCTGCCTCGCTTCAAGGGCGCACACTATCTGGTCTCTGCGGTCAGCCTGCTGCTGGCGGCTCCGGCCATTCTGGCGGCGCTGTATTCGCCTGAAAAATGGCTGCTGCCCAGCATCGGTATTGCGCTGTTTTTGCTGCTGCTGAACACCGCCCCACTGAACGCGGCCGTGATCAACTCAGTGGATGCGCCCATTCGCGGGACGGCACTGGCGGTAAATCTGCTGGTGATTCACTTGTTTGGCGACGCCGCTTCGCCGACTCTGGTCGGCTGGGTTTCAGACCGCTGGTCGCTTGGCACAGGTTTTTCGCTGATGGTGGTGGCGATTGTCGTCTCGTCTGGGATACTCTTTTATGGGATGAGATTCGCGCCAGAGCCTTCGTTTGGTGACGCCAAGTCCGGCCATTCTGGCCAGTCAGGCCAGTCAGGCCATTCCGGCCATTCCGGCCATTCCGGCAATGAGGCCTCGGCTGGATGACGGTGGCTGTCTGGATTGTGGGATGCTTGCTGGCGCTGGCATGGCTTTCGCGGGTGGCAGACGCGGGAATGGGCATGCGCTCGATCGCGAATATCGCCGAGCCGCAATGGGCCGCGCGTCCCGACGAGTTTATCGAGTGGCCCCGCGTCAGCATCATTGTGCCAGCGCTAAATGAGCAAGAAACCATTGCTGCTGCCCTCACGCAGTTACTGCATCTCGACTACCCCAATTACGAAGTGATTGCGGTCAACGACCGCTCGACCGACGCCACCGGTGCATTGATGGCGCAGGTCGCGGCCTCGCCGGAGGCACATGGCTGCCTGCAAGTGGTCACGGTGACCCACCTGCCTGCTGGCTGGCTGGGCAAGGTACACGCCATGCACCGGGCTTCGCAGATGGCCACGGGCGACTGGCTGCTGTTCACGGACGGCGACATTCTTTTTCAGCCCCAGACTTTGCAGCGAGCGGTTACGTATGCCGAGCGCGAACGCGCTGACCATCTCGTGTTGTTCCCCTGGCTGATTATGAAGACTGTAGGCGAGCGCATGGTCATCGCCTTTTTCCAGACCATGTTCGCCTTTGGCCATCGCCCCTGGAAAGTGGCCGACCCCAAGGCAAAAGACTTTATCGGAATCGGCGCATTCAATTTGATGCGGCGCAGCACCTATGACGCCATGGGCGGGCACCAGCCTCTGCGCATGGAAGTGGTGGACGACATGAAGCTGGGCAAGCTGGTGAAGGACTTCGGCTTTCGCCAGCGCAACGTTTTTGGCGACCAGATGATCTCACTGCGCTGGGCTAGCAGCGGCTTGGGCATCATCCGCAACTTCACCAAAAACTTCTTTGCGGTGATGTCGTATCAGACGTGGCGCTCGGTGGCGTCCATATTCGCTTTGCTATTTTTCAACCTTGTGCCCTTTGTGGGACTGGCCGTGGCCCATGGTTGGGCACGGTTGCCGTTTGCTTTGGCGCTTCTGGCGCTGGCCATCCTGTATGCAGGCATGACGAAGCACTCCGGTGTGCCGCCGTACTACGTGCTATTGCATCCGGTGAGCTCCGTGCTCATCGCCTATGCCCTTGCCTCGTCCACGTTCCACACGCTCAGGCAGAACGGTGTTGTGTGGCGGGGTACGTTGTATCCGCTCGAGGAACTGCGCAAGGGGCTGGTGTAGGGCGAAGCTGGGTTTGCAGCTAGCGCCTAGTGGTCCTCCACATCATCCGGGGTAAGTGTGGCAGTTGGGTCTGGCGCGGTGCGCTTGCTCTTGGTGCTGGCCGAGGACACATGGTGTGGCCGGCTGAATCTTCCTGCCGATGCGTGGCCCTTGCTGGTGACATCATACTCACGCGGAATCGGCGGCAGCTCAATCCCGTAAAGCTGCGAGCGCTCGCTCAACACCATCTCCAGCCGCCCGTCGTATTCCTCAACTTTGCCCCGGACGGTGATCTCTTTGCCCGCAAGCGCCCTGACGTCGCCGACGCGGTTGGCGTCATCGTCGAAGATCACCACACTCAGCGGACACTTGCGATAGTCGGCGCAGAGATTGAGATAAGTGGCATCTTCGGCATCGCGAATGGTCATCACAGTGCCGCGTATGCACATCTGCTTGCCGAGATGGCGATTTGCTTCCGTGAAGGGAACACAAGACTCGGCCCCAATCGGTGGTTCTTTTTTGCGTGCGCCGAATGCCAGCGGCGCGGCCATTAGACAAAGCAAAAGCCCGCAGGCGGCAAGTCGCCGTGCGGGCCAATTCCTGTGGGTTGAGGGGGGCTCAGGACTACTTGGTGGGCTCCATCCCCAGTGCATTGTTGAAGCGATTGAAGTAATGAAACAGCCCAATCGCCGCCGCGAGTTCGATAATCTCGCCTTCGTCGAAGTGGCTACGCAAGTCATCCCAGAGCGCATCATCCACCCGGTTGCTATCTTCGGCCATGCGTTCGGCCAGACGCAACGCTACTTTCTCTGCAGGAGCGAAGTCATCCCTCGTTTCAAAGTCCGCAAGATGATCCATCTGGTCGTCTGTCCACCCTTGCCGTCTTGCCAAGACGACGTGAGAGGCCAGTCAATACTCGCAATGATTCAACTGCGAGGTGCGGACGATTACCAGTTCCTTGAGCTTCGGCGAAACAGTGCCCGTCGTCATCAGGGCCCGCATATGGGCGGCTGCGGTACGCATTAAATCTGGCCGCCGCGCCATGGTGCGGAACATGTTGGGTACGTTGCCGCGAGTCTTCTGGAATTCGTCGAAAACCTCGCCCGTCGCCTCATCCACCTGCGAACGTTCAAGCCTGCTTAGGCGCATCATAAGCCTCCGCGAACAATCTTAGTCTGAATAGGAGACAAAAATCGGCGAACTCAGGCCGATTGGCCCAAAGTGGGAATCCTGAAATGGGGAACCTCGGGAGCCTGAGCGGCTCCCGACTTCGTTAAACAGTCGTACATGGGCAGGAGGGTTTGCACACCACGTGTTCCCGTCAGATCTCAGTCCGCGAGCGAACCGTGAGCGAACTAAAAGGTCTGGATCGCCGCAACTTCATTGTCGTGCACGTCAAACACGGTATACAGCTTGGTGATCTGCAGTAGATCGTGAACCTTTTTGGTCAGGTTGAGCAGCTTCAAAGAGCCGCCCTGATTTTTGACTGCCAAGAAGGCGCTTACCAGTTCGCCGATGCCCGAGCTGTCAATGTAGTTTACGTCGCCCAGGTTGAGCAGAATTTTCTTTTCGCCCTTGCTGAGCAGTTCGCGCACCAGTTCGCGCAAAACCACGCTGCCCTCGCCGAGGGTGATGCGGCCGCTGCAATCCACGATGGTGACGCCATCCACCTGGCGTGTTGTTGTTTTCAAGCTCATTGCGCTGTCTCCTCGGAGTTCGCGGCAGGGCCGGGAACTCGCTTCTTCATTTTAATCTCACTACCGGGATTCAGGATGCGGAACTGTACCTCATCCATCATCGTTCGTATCAAAAAAATTCCTCGGCCTGAGGTTTTCATCAGGTTCTCCGGTGCCAACGGGTCAGGCAGGGACGCTACATCCAATCCTGAACCCTCATCGCGAATCGTAATAATCATCTCACTTGCGGTGCGCTCAAAGCCCAATCCCACCTTTTTCGAGGGATCGCGCTCATTGCCGTGCATCACCGCATTGATCGCCGCCTCCCGGACGGAAAGCGAAATCTGCATTACATCGCTTTCGTCGAAGCCGGACTCTTCGGCAAAGCGGACAGCGAGAGCTTCGGCCTCATTGACCGTCTCCAGCGTGGACTCCATCGAATATGTAACCTGGCTAGCCGTCATCTCGCCCAAGTGGTTCATCCGGTTCTGCCGATCTTGCGCGAAGGCGGCCAGTTTCGGGGTAGCCGCGTCCTGCACAAGAACGAACGATGAAGCCAGAAGTGTCTCTTGGAAGGTGGTGCATTGTCAACGTCACACCACGCTTCGGGCACATCCTTGGCGAAAGCGTGGCCTCTCAAGTACCCTACTAGGGTTATGGCAACCTTCTCACTTTCCGAACTGCTGGGTGCCGCCGTGGTGGATAACACTGGCGGGCGCATCGCTTCAGTGCGGGAAGTGGTGATGGCTCCGCATGCAGATTTAGCCGCAGTTTGGGCGGTGATTGTGAAGACAGACGAAGGTCGGCGCATGATCCCAATGACCGAAATTGCAGAGATTGACGGGCTAAGTGGCGGCTTCCGCGCTGCCACCCCGCCCGCCCGCTGGCTACCCGTCGAAGGCACCGAAGGCTTGCTGCTGCTAGAGCGCGACCTGCTCGACCAGCAAATTATTGACATCAACGGACGGAAGGTTGTCCGCGTCAACGACGTACACTTTTTTTCCGACACCGAGCACGGTCATGCCATGCTGCGGGTTGAGGCGGTGGATGTTGGCGTGCGCGGGGCCATGCGGCGCCTGCTCAAAGGGGTGATTCCAGCTAGCGCTCTCCGCTCGCTGCTCACCAGAATTTCGCCCAGCATGATTCCGTGGCAGTTTGTGGACCTGATTGAGACCGACCCTGCCCGCCGCGTGAAGCTTAAGATTTCTCACGAGAAGCTTTCCACGCTCCACCCCGCCGATATCGCGGACATTGTGGAAGACCTGGCCCCGGATCAACGCGAAGCCGTTTTTGAGACACTCGACGAAGACGTAGCCGCCGACGCGCTGGAAGAAGTGGAAGACCCCAAGATGAAAGCCAGCATTATGGAGTCGCTCGACTCCGACCGTGCCGCCGACATCATGGAAGAGATGGATCCCGGCGCTGCGGCTGACCTGCTGGCCGACCTGCCCACTCATCGCAAACACGAGATTCTGAACGAAATGAAGCAGGAGGAGCGCGAGGAGGTCACCGAACTCCTCAGCTTCAACGAAAACACCGCTGCCGGCCGCATGACCACCGAATATCTGGCTCTGCCGGTGACGGCTTCTGCGGGCGACGCCATCGAAGCCCTGCGTAGCTATGAAGGCGGGGTGGAGACAGTTACAACATTCTTCTTGATTGATTCGCACGAAACGCTGGTGGGTTCGGTGCCCTTGCCGCATATTGTGCTCGCGGGCCCAGCCACACCGATGATCTCGCTGATGTCTGACCCGCTGATTAGCTGCCACGAAGATGCTAAAGAGCACGAGATCACTGAGCTCTTTGATAAGTACAACCTCAGTGCCTTGCCCGTGGTGGACGATGTAGGCAAGCTCAGCGGTGTCATTACCTCCGATGACATCATCAATTTGCTGCGAAGCAAGATGTAATTGCTCCCGCAATCAGATGACTGTTCCGTGCTAATGGACGATTTGATACGACTTTTCCAGGTTTTCCTTTTTCGGTGCTTCCAGTAAGAGTTTTTCCGCAAGACTTCAGGCGTTAACCTGTGCCCGCGGCATCCCGAGTCATGACGAGCCATCGTCGAGGCTGCCCGCCACTTTTCACTCCTCACTTTTCACTTTTCACTTTTCACTTTTCACTTGTAGCTTGGCAACTGTAAAGGCGTTGACATGCACCTTCGAGTATCTTATTCTTTGAAAAATTCCCGGTCCTCCTGCCCCACTTAGCCACCACTTCTGCCACTCTCGGAAGTGCAACCCGTGATTGTCCCTGAACCGAGGTGCCCGCGTGTATTGGCGGAGTTCCTCCGAGGCTATTCCGATGACCCCCATCACTACGAACAGCCAATTCAGCAACGGTGTGTGTGCGGCTTTCGGTGGTTTTACGGCGACGGTGCAGGCTGTCACACCGCAAAGTGTGAGCGTTCCGTTCACCTTGCCGGTTGGCGTCCCCTTCAGCATTCAGTAGCGCGTACCTTCTTGGTCAAAGCAAAAGCCCCGGAGAATCTCTGGGGCTTTTGTTACAGTTTGGTTAAACCCGCATCCGCCATTTATCCTATCGTTCGTTGCGGTTCAAACCAGTTCCAGTTGCGCACCCTTCCAGATGACGCCAAAGTTGTTTAAGAGTTGGAAAGTTCGCTTTGCCATGATTCTGGCCGTGCTAGGGCCGGGGTTTATCACTGCGAATGTGGATAATGACGCGGGCGGCATCTTTACCTATTCTGCGGCAGGTGCCCAGTTTGGCAATGGCCTGTTGTGGACGATTCTTCCTACAACAATCGCACTGATTGTGGTGCAAGAAATGTGCGCCCGCATGGGCGCGGTGACGGGCAAAGGCCTCAGCGACCTCATTCGCGAGGAATATGGATTCCGCATGACGTTCTTCCTCATGCTGGGCCTGATCATTACCAACTTTGGCAACGTCATTGCGGAGTTCGCGGGCATTGCGGGCAGCTTGGAACTGTTTGGCATCTCGCGCTACTTTAGCGTGCCGGTCTGCGCGGTCATTGTGTGGCTGCTGGTGGTGAAGGGCCAGTACAAAAGCGTCGAAAAGATTTTCCTCATCGCGTCGTTCATTTATTTTGCCTACATCATTGCTGGCTTCGCCGCTGGCCCTTCGTGGAGCGCAGCGCTCAAAGCCACGGTGGTTCTGCCGTCGCGGCAGGCCATCCGTGCGCCGGGCTACGTTTACATGGTGGTGGGCCTGATTGGTACCACAATCGCTCCGTGGATGCAGTTTTACCTGCAAGCCAGCATTGTAGAAAAGGGCGTTACCAAGAAGCAGTACAAGCTTTCGCGCTGGGACGTGATTCTGGGCTGCATCTTTACCGACGTGGTTGCGTGGTTCATCATCGTAGCCTGCGCTGCGACGCTCTACGTGCACGGGGTTCACAACATCAGCGACGCGGCCGCTGCTGCCGACGCCCTTCGCCCTCTGGCGGGCGACTACGCCTATATCCTGTTCGCAGTGGGGCTGTTCAATGCTTCGCTATTCGCCGCTTCCATCTTGCCGCTTTCCACGGCCTACGTGGTTTGCGAAGGCTTGGGATTTGAATCAGGCGTGGACCGCAAGTTCAGCGAAGCACCCTTCTTTTACTGGCTCTACACTTTGCTGATCGTGGCGGGCGCATCGGTCATCCTGATACCCGGACTGCCGCTGATTCAGATCACCGTTTTTTCACAGGTGGTGAACGGCGCGGTACTGCCCTTTGTACTCGTATTCATGCTGCTGCTTTGCAACAAGCGCGAGTTGATGGGCGAATACGTTAACGGCCGCTTGTTCAACGCCATTGCGTGGGGTCTGACTGTGGTGATGGTGGTACTGACGGGGATTCTGCTGTACGCCCAAATGACGGGCAGCGTCTAAGAAGCCAGCAGGTCGCCAAGCAGCTTGCCTGCGGCTAAATCGGCAACAATGGGTTTATCCGCGGCGAGGAAGTCGAGGCCTGGCAATTCTGCTGCAAACGACCAGCGCAGACGGTGAAAAATCCGGTTCACAATCTCACCACGAAACTCAGTTACCAGATGAAAGTGCAACTCCACGCCCAGCCCATTGCGATAGTTGTGGACAAGATGCATGACTTCTTCGCCGATATCCGCATCAATGCCTAACTCTTCCTCTAGTTCGCGGTGCAGAGCCGCCACGTTGCTTTCACCGGGCTCGACTTTGCCGCCGGGAAACTCCCACTTGAGCGGCATGGCTTGCTTGGCCCCCCGTTGGCAGGCGAGGATCTTGCCATCTTGTACCATCAGGGCCGCGACCACGAGTCGGTTGCTCATCGCGCCACTCCTGATTTGGCATTTGCGCTGTGCCTTGGGTCAAGGCAACTATTGAAGGTGAATGCGAAGGCCGCCACGCCTTCTGAGCAGCGCAGTTCCAGCTCGTGCGTACCAAACTCTGGATTCGCCAAGACCCGGTACAGGCGCGCGCGATCTACCGAAACATAGGCTTCAGTGCCGCCCAGAGTCTGGCGAAAACGCAGGTCGGGTGCGGACTGCAGCGGCGTAAGAGGCCGGCCATCCTGCAACATTACAATTTCGCCGCCGGGTTTGCGCGGCGACGCGGCGACTAGATTCACGCCTTCTGCGGCATAGCGAATTGCTATGCTGTGTGGGCCGTCGCCTACCGCCTCAGCGTACTCGGCCGTCGCAGCCCACTTACCCCGCAGATAAAAGTAGCTCTCCTCCAGTTTGAAAGAATCGCCCGAGGCAGGGAAGTCATAGTCCGCAATGGAGTCGTCTTTGAGTCCGCCGGGGTTGCCGCAGCGTGCGCGGCGATGCCCCAAATAGGTTTCAGGAGAGGCGGCGTAGCAGATGGCACCCTCGCGGTCGGCGGTGCGCACTGGATCCATCACAGCAGGCAATACAACTCCAGCGTCCAGTTCGCGAAGCAAGCCTTGAATCGCCTCTTCGGTGGAGCGATACGCACCTTCGCCGAAGTGGGCCCAGCGCAAGTACCCTTCCGCATCAATCAAGTACTTTGATGGCCAAAAGCGATTGGCAAACAGCTTCCACAACTCCAGGTCAGCATCTATCACTATGGGATAAGTCAGCCCAAACTCAAGAATGCCGCGCTCGACGTTGGATTCGTACTGCGCGAAAGTGAACTCGGGTGTGTGCACGCCGATCACCGTCAAGCCCTTGGCAGCGTAACGCTCGTGCCACTGCTGCACATAGGGCAGGGTGCGGATGCAGTTCACGCAGGTGTAGTCCCAGAAATCAATCAGCACCGCGCGTCCGCGCAGTTGGCGCAGCGAGAGGGGCGGCGAATTCAGCCAAGTGCGGCCAATTTCAGGTGCCCGGACTGTTCCTTTCTCTACTTTCAAAGGCGGGTTTCTACTTTCATCGGCTGGGCTTGCGTTCGACCCTTTGACTATGACAGCGCAGCACTATTACAACACAGCGCAAGTAGGCGGCGGGAGCGCCGTCTTTATGCATTCCTCACCGAGCCCGCACCCCACGATGATATGTTTGACTTGATATTGCTATATGAAATTGCGCCCGTCTGGAATTCCTATGTACTCACCGCAACTACTCGACCATTTCGAACATCCACGCAATGCCGGTGAAGTACCTGCTGCTGCTGCCTGCGTGGAGGTAGCCAACCCTGCTTGCGGGGATGTGCTACGGCTGAGCGCAAATCTGGAAGGCGACGTGATCCGCGAGATCGGGTTTTTGGCCAAGGGTTGCGTACCGGCGATGGCATGCGGCTCCGCGCTGGCAGAACTGGTAGAGGGTCGCTCATTGGCTGAAACAGCCATCATTACCCGTGAAGATATCCTGGTTGCGGTGGGCGGAGTTCCCACCGCCTCCGGTCACGCCGTGCAACTCGCGCTGGATGCGCTCGCAGCGTTGCTCGGCGCGTTGCGAGCGAGGCGCAGCCAAACCTCGCTTTCGGGATTGGCTAAGGCTTCTCCCGTACCAGTTCCGGAAAATAGATCCGCCAGCCGTTAGCGCGCGCCAGTTGCTCCAAATCCGGGTTCGGATTCACGGCTATCCCATGTGTCGCCAGCTCTAACATCCCGCGATCAAAGCGCGAGTTGCCAAAGGCTGCATCGAGGGTACCGCGCAGCGCACCCCGCAGAGCGGCCGGTTTGCCGTCTCCGCTGGGGACGCGAATCAGTCGGTCGGTGGCAATGTCGCCTTCCATCGCGAGCGCAACGGCGAGCACCTGATGCCCCGGAATACCAAAGGTCGCCACGCCTGCTTCCACCACCCACTGATTCGTGGAAGAGACGGCCCACACCTCGCAGCCTTGCATCAGCAGCCGGGCAACCAGTTCCTTCATCTCCGCAAAGATGGCGGGCTCAATGCGTTCTGCGAAATACGCGGACGCTGCCTCCCGCAGCAAGCCGTCTGCAAGGCCTTTGTGAATCTGCACCATCTCGCCGCACATGGTGTCCTCGTCAATCAACCCTTGCTTGTACTCGCGATAGCGCTGTGAGATCCAATCGGCCTTTTCATCGGACACCAGCCTATGTTCCAACTCGTAATAGAGAAAATGTTCGCCGGAGTCGGGGCGCCAGAGCGTGCCATCCGCGTCAAATGCCGCAATGCGCGGTTTTAAGTCAATGATGTTTTGGACGAACTTTGTGGCGTCAGCTTCCAGATGGACAAAGCTCAAGCAAGGCTCCTTGGGGCGACTCAAGATCGTGAAATTGCGCTTATCAAGGGTCGCAAACAGGCGTTGCGGCGTGGCGCGTCAGCTCAGGCACGATCGGCAAACCGTTCCGCTAGTGCGGCGTATTCTGCCGGTGTGTTCACATTGATCGGTATCAGGGGATCGTTCACTGGGACGTACTCAACCTTCTGCTGATGCGCGTGTTCCACCTGGCGCGCCGTCGAGTTCGCCGGAGCCTTTAGCAGTGCCTCAATCATCTCGCGGTCAAAAATAATGGGATGCCCATGTTTGTCCGCATACTCCGGCACAGCAGCCCAAGAGCCGCGCTCAATTGCGGCGCGGAATGCAGACACAAGTTGGGTTACCGTCTGCCGCGCCACGGGAGGCCGATCCACGAGCGTGACGAGCGCGGCGTCGCGGCCCCGGTTCAGCACCTCTTGCATCCCCACTTGCAGCGAACTGAACTGTCCGCGCTCGGGATGCGGGTTTTCTACGAGAAATGCGCCTTCTGCGTAAATTGTCGGCGCGAGGGCTCCGGCATTCTTGCCAACCACCACCAGCACCAGCTCGGTATGCCAATGAAATAGCCGGATCATCTGGCTCAGAAATGTGCCGGACGATTCATGTGCCTCATGCGCCGTGCTAGTGGCAGTTGGCGGCCACGGTAACAGCGCCTTTTCCCGGCCCATGCGCGTGGAGTCGCCCGCCGCCAAAATTACACCGCAAATCGCCGGAGCGCGGCTGGGTTTGCTCATAGCGCGTCCGTGCTGTCCCTATCATCGGTCGCCAGCACTTTGTTTTCCATAACCAACCCCTCGCGACGCTTCATCCACTGGGCCACGCAACTCATATGCGGCAGGGTAGCTTCTGCGCGGCGACGCACCGCAATCAACTCCGCCGTCACCGCGACTGCAATTTCTTCCGGAGTCACTGCGCCAATGTCGAGGCCAATCGGTGCATGAACTCGCGCAAAATCATCTGGCAGCGCACCTTGCCGCACCAGTTCGTCACAAATGGCGATGACTTTACGCCGAGAGCCGATCATGCCCACATACTGAGCCGGTGTTGTTATGGCCCATTGCAGCACGCGCATATCATCGCGATGGCCGCGGGTTACGATCACGATGTACGACGAGTCTTTTGGCGAAAGCTGTGCCGTCGCGACCGCAAAATCCGCCGCGATGACCTCGCGTGCGTCCGCAAAGCGCTCGCGATTGGCATAGGCGTCTCGGTCATCTACCACCACCATCGCAAATCCCGCCATGGACGCGACCTTGCTCAAGCTCAGCGATACGTGCCCCGCACCAAACAAATAGACCACTGGAGGCGGCACAATCGGCTCAACGAACACTTCGAGCGTTCCGCCACACACCAGCCCGGTGTCGAATTTCGGGTCGTGATTCAAGTCGAAGGTGAGTGTCCGCGGCTTTTCCTGCTCCATCACTTCGCGGGCGGCCTGCCAAACCTCGGCTTCTACACAGCCCCCGCCGATCGTGCCGACAATCGAGCCATCGTCGCGCACCAGCATTTTTGCCGTGCGGAAGGATGGAATCGAACCGCGTACGTTGACGATGGTCGCCACCGCGCCCCGCCGTTCTGAGCGCCGCAACGCCACAATCTCTTCGTAGATGTCCATGGTCACAGGTTCAGTTTTGCGCTGCCGATTAAATTTCCCTTATCTTTTCTCTTCTTGCTAGCGCTGTAGAGCGGCAGCGTCACCGCCACAGCAATGCAAATCCAGAAGCTGATCCAAATCGGGTCCATGCCTGTGATTCTACTCCGGCCGTCCGCTTCCGTGCCTGCTCCGCTTGCCCACCCCGCTTGCCCACCCCGCTTGCCCACTATTGTTAAACTAACTCTATTATGAAAGCCGTTCGCATTCATCAATTTGGTGGTCCTGAAGTCCTGACTTATGAGGACATTCCCGAGCCGGTTCTTCGCTACGATCAAGTACTGGTGCGCGTGCGCGCCTGTGCGCTCAATCATCTTGACCTCTGGGTGCGCAAAGGCTTGCCCGGCGTGCAGTTGCCGCACATTTTGGGCAGCGACATCGCTGGGGAAGTCGCAGGCGTTGGCGACTACGTCACCGACGTCAAGCCCGGGCAGCGCGTTCTGGTCGCGCCCATGTCGTTTTGCGGACACTGCGTCCGCTGTTGCAACGGGCAGCACAGCCTGTGCCGTCAGTTCACGGTCATCGGCAATGGAGTGGACGGCGGCAACTGTGAACTAATTGCCGTGCCCCGCATCAACGTGATTCCGATTCCTGAGCACCTCAGCTTCGCCGAAGCCGCGAGTGTGCCGCTGGTTTTTCTCACCGCATGGCATATGCTTTTTGGCCGCGCCAGCCTCAAGGCGGGTCAGACGCTGCTGATTTGGGGTGCAAGTTCTGGCGTGGGCTCGGCGGCAATTCAGATTGCCAAAATGCTGCATTGCCGCGTGATTACCACAGCGGGCGATGAGCAGAAGCTGGAGCGTGCTCGCCAGCTTGGCGCTGATTTCGTCATCAACCATCGCGAGCAGAAGGTGGCCGATGAGGTTCGCAAGATTACCGCGAAGGAAGGCGTGGATATTGTGTTTGAACACGTTGGCCAAGCTTCCTGGGAAGACAGTATCCGCAGCCTGAAGCCGGGTGCCACGCTCGTCACTTGCGGCGCTACCACCGGCCCGGACGCGAAGATTGACCTGCGCCTGCTTTTTGCCAAGCAGTTGACGCTGGTGGGCTCCTACATGGGCACCATGGGCGACTTGCACGAAGTACTTGGCCACATTTTTGCCGGGAGGCTCAAGGCAGTGGTGGATTCTACCTTTCCGCTCAGTGAAGCCCGCGCCGCCCACGAGAAGCTGGAGGCGGGCGCCATGTTCGGCAAAGTGCTGCTGGAGCCGTAAGCATGGCGTGTAGCGACGCCAGACACTGGTCCCCTGTCGCTTGGCATCCACAGGCGTCAGGTTTACAATCGAATGCTATGAGCCAGCCTTATCAGGAAAAGTTCATCATTCCGGCGATTCACAACCTGCATCAGCCTATGGAAGTGGGCGGTAGCGACCGCGCGCGCGTGCGTGAGCTGAACTTTGGCGGTGCGGACAACGACCAAGGCTTTTTGCTGACCACTCTCGATAGCGCCGTCAACTGGATGCGCAAGAACGCCATTTGGCCTATGACCTTCGGCTTGGCTTGCTGCGCGATTGAGATGATGGCCATGGGCGCGTCGCGCTTCGACATTGCGCGCTTCGGCGCCGAGGTGTTTCGCCCCTCACCGCGTCAGGCCGACTTGATGATTATCGCCGGACGCGTGTCGAACAAGATGGCTCCGGTGATTCGCCAGCTTTGGGAGCAGATGCCCGAGCCCAAGTGGGTCATCTCCATGGGCGCCTGCGCTACCTCTGGCGGCGTCTTCCAGAACTACGCCATCGTGCAGGGTGTCAACCAGGTGATCCCGGTGGATGTCTACGTTCCCGGCTGCCCACCGCGGCCCGAGCAGCTCATCTACGCCATCACGCTGCTGCAGGAGAAGATTCAGAACGAGCGCGGCACCATTACGAACGCGCTGAACATTACATAAAGGAACGGCGGAATTTTGCGAATGGGGCGGCCTTCGGGTCGCCCCTTCAACGTTTGCGCGAGTTTTCCTGTGCCGCTATTTGCCTTCCGGCTTGGCCGCCAACGGTGTACCGATGAAGAAGTCTTCGTAGTACTGATTCTTGACGATCAAAACGGCGCCGCCAACCACGTTGCCGTTGCTGCTCGCTCCGGCAAGATACGAAGCGACGGCACTAGGGACGTCAATCTGGGTATAAACGCCCGCAACTGAGTACTGAAATCCGTGGGTGACGCCGGTGCTATCGTAAAATGCGCCATATACGTTGCCAGCGTCATCAATACCCACTGGAATGGTTGTGTTCGTTCCGGGAAACTGTATGTTCGTGTTGAGGAACGTGCCGTTCTGCCAGAGAAAGCCGATCTCTGCGCTGAAGTTTGCGTTCAGGTAACGGCCAAGGACAGTGCCCGAGTTGTTGATGCCGCTGGCCTGGGTGAAACTAGCTCCTGGAACGCTAATGGTGGTGTACTGCCCCCCGCTTAGCAGAAAACCGAATTGACTGAGGCCGCAGGTGACGGAGTTGGGGCAATAACCGCCGACGATTTGGCCCGCGTCGTTGATTCCTGAGGGGCTGATTTTAGTGCCCGCCTGCGGATAGTCAAACGTCGTGAATTGTTTTGACACTGCATTGTAGGTGAACCCATGCTCTGAAGCGCTCCCACCACAAGATTGGTCTGTGCAAAATCCGCCTACAGCTAGTCCTGAGTCGTTTATGCCCATTAAGTATGCGCTTGTAGATCCTTGAGGTGCTATCGCATAAAAATGCGACCCGCTCTGCAAGTATCCGACGTAGCCAGCGCTACCAATCGGCAGGTATCCACCCACCACCACGTTCTTTATGTTCACAGCTGTTGCAGAAGGAAAGGCTACATTTGGCGGACTTCCAATCACATGAAAGGTTAGCAGGGGACTGCTCTGTGAAAGCAGTGAAGACGAAAGGAGCAAGAACAAACATAATGTCTGTTTAGGGAACGCGTGCCTCATTTGTTTCCTCCGGGTGC
>JANXUR010000037.1 GCA_025356095.1 Acidobacteriaceae bacterium
TGTTGGTGGATTGCTGGTCGCTGTAATTTACACCCGCCTTCAACGTGTGTCGGCCCTTGGCATAGCTCCAGTTATCTTGAATCTGGTAGGTGGTTACCGAGCGGCCCTGCGGCAGATTCGTCGCGCCACCATAACCCAGCAGCGTCGGATCGCGGAAGATGATTTGCCCAATCGCTGTGCCAACCTGACTGGAAGGTGGCTCGGTTCCGCCGCCAAAGTCCACCGATAAGTAACCGTAGTTAAAGCGCGCTTCGTTGATCATGTGGTCGCTGATCTTGTGCGTCCAGCCAGTAGCCAGCGCCCTGCCCTTTGCCGGAACGTTGAACACATAACCAGCGGCGCCATTGTCACTGTTATTCACCTGATTAGAAGTCTGGTACAGATAGCGCGCATTTACGTTATCTCTGTTTCCCGCATAGCTCACATTTCCAATGTAGTCGTATTCGTGATAGCTATTGTCCACGGTGCGGGTAATTCCGTTGTATTCCACGCCGCATGTGCCGTCTTCCTGATTGGGATTGGTCGCCCCGCTCAAGTTATTCTTCACCGCCGTCCCTAACGGCTGAGGATTGCCCAGCTTGATCGAGTACGGCCCATAGTTCTGGAGCGCGGAGACCGTGTCGCTTCCTGGGTAGCAACCGGCTAGCTGCGTAAGCCCGGTCGGCGTCGGCGTTAATAACCCCGAAGTATAAGTCGCCTTCTGCGAAATAATCTGGTCGTCAAAACCGGCAAAAAAGAACAGCTTATTCTTAACGATGGGGCCACCCAGAGCGAGGGTGCTGAACTCGTTGTTCGAGCGCGGCAGCTTGGTTAGGCCTTCAAACCTCTTCTGGGTGCTGCTGAGAGCGTTGAGAGCCGAATTACCTTCCGTTGCTACAAGGGCGCCATGAAAAGTGTTGGTACCCTGCTTGGTGATAATGTTCACTACTGACCCTGAGTTACGCCCGTATTCCGGCCCAAAGTTGCCGGTCTTAATGTCGTAACTCTCCACAAATTCTTGGTTAGAAAGGAACACGCCAGGGCCTGCTACCGAGTTATCATTGTTGTTCTGCCCATCAATTTGCTGGTCGTTACTGCGGCCGCGCAAACCGTCCACAGAAAACCCAGTACCATTGGTGTTAGAAAAGCCCTGATCACGCGGACTGTTTACGCCCGGCAACAGCAACGCTAGATTGTCTAGCCCATTGTTCTCTTGAATGCCAGCGATGGTACCGAGTTCTTGCGAAGAGAAAGTAGTACTAATCTGTGCTTCAGTTGAGTTGACTAACGGTGCCGCAGTTGAAACCTCAATGGTATCGGTTGCCACGCCAAGTGTTAACTTGATCGCACCTAGGCTGCGATCAACTCCGGAGGTGACTCCAATGCCATCCAGCGACGTCTTGCGGAAGCCCGGCCGGCTCAGGTCCACGCGGTAGGTACCAACCGGAAGCAGTTGCAGGCTGAAAAGTCCGGCTTTGTCGCTCACCGTGGTAAACGCCTGATTGGTTTCGGCACTTACGGCTCTGATCTCTGCCCCCGGCACCACCGCACCCGTCGGATCGACGACCGTTCCAGAGATCGAACCCTTAGACACCTGGCCCGATAAGGACAACGAGAACAACATCACGAGCAGGACACCGATCCCTACTTGATGCAGCAATCTTGTAATCATCACTTGGCTTGCTCCTTTGAACGATTTGTTTCCGGCGGCCAATCTGAGACCCGGAGCCGTGCTGCTCACTGATGGGAGACCCGCAGCACTCGGTTTGCCGAGCGCAACGTTGTGATTGTGACAATGCAATGGAGTGGCCAAACACCTACCCCATCTAACCTCTTTCACAGCAACAGAATGGTGACAGCCAAACCGCCGCTCCTTCCACAATGCATAAAAATTCATGTGTTTCCGTATAGGGATGCATACTACAGGCATCGCAGCCATTTGAGCAATTGCAATCTTCGATTTGGGCAACCCGCACAATAGATTCATGTTCGTTTGCAAGGCAGGGCGCAAAACAGGTTCTAATTTTCTTCCCGCGCAATGGCGCAGCGGCCTCCTCGCTTTTCTTCGCGGTATTTTTGCAATTTTCCGTAATCCTTTGGCCGTCGCGATTCTCCGGGTCTGCGTGCCTCTGGCGCCTCTGCGGTTAAGGCATTTTGCGGTTTAAATGCTAGCATTGGAGGGTTATGTCTACACATGTTCCCATGCTCGACCTGCACCGTCAGTTTGCCTCGATTCGCGAGGAGGTTTTACCCGCTGTGGAGCGCGTTTGCACCTCGCAGCAGTACATTCTTGGGCCGGAAGTTACGGAGTTGGAGCGGGAGATTTCGGCCTACATTGGCTGCGCGGAAACGGTCGCTTGCTCCAGCGGAACTGACGCTCTTTGGCTGGCCCTGCTGGCCGCAGGTGTGGGCCCCGGCCAAGCTGTTGTAACCACATCCTTTAGCTTCTTCGCGACGGCCAGTTCGATCATCCGTTGCGGGGCTACCCCCGTTTTTGCAGACATTGACGAGAAAAGCTATAACCTTAACCCTGTCAGTGTTTTACAGGCGATTGCAAAGGCCAGATCGCAAAACATGCGAGCCACCGCGATTTTGCCGGTTCACTTGTATGGTCAGTGCGCCGACATGGATGCGCTCTCGGCGATGGCCGCCGAGCACAAGTTGGAAGTGGTGGAAGACGCAGCGCAAGCCTTTGGCGCAACCTGGGGAGTTGGGGGAGTTGGGGGAGTTGGAGGTAACTCACACAAAGCAGGAGCTTTATCCAAAGTCGCGGCGTTCAGCTTTTACCCTACCAAGAACCTGAGCGCGGCGGGCGACGCTGGCTGTGTGACCACCACCGACCCGGAGTGGGGCGCGCGCATGAAGCGGCTACGCAACCATGGCAGTCCAAAGCGCTATCTGCATGACGAAATTGGCTGGAATACGCGCATGGATTCCATTCAGGCAGCGGTTCTACGCATAAAGCTGCGCCATCTTCCCACTTGGAATGCCAAAAGGCGCGATATAGCCCATCACTACACCCACTTGTTCCAACAAGCGGGATTGGCTTCACCGCAAGGCCCCCTTGTTCTGCCCACGGAAGATCCGCGCGGCTACCACATCTATCACCAGTATGTGATTCGCGCGCCGCGCCGCGACGACCTGCGTAACTATCTGACAGAAAAGAAGATAGGCTCGGAAGTCTACTACCCGATTCCGTTGCATCTGCAACCGAGCCTCGCCTACCTAGGCTGCCAAGCGGGTGACCTGCCCGAAACTGAGCGTGCCGCCGCTGAGGTTCTAGCCCTCCCCATGTTCCCCGAACTGCGAGAAGACGAACAGGAGACGGTGGTGGGAAGGATTGCGGAGTTTTATTCGTAGAGCGCAGGGAGTTGCGAGCGGAGAATTGCGAGCACGGATTTGCAGAAGAGATAGTTAGCAAAAAGTAACTTGCACTTGAGCGGCGCAGTTTACTAGTACGCAAACTTTGAGAGAAGTATTTTTCCCGACGACTTTTGGATCCGGCACACGGATGCTGAAGTTAGCGGGGTTTTTTGCGTTTGGGGCGGGAAGGAAGCGCTGAAAAGCGAGAAAGTGGAAATTGCGAGCACATTTCTGGGCATGAGAAATGCGATGGCGGCAAGTGATTACAAAGGCAAGGGTTAGAGGGGTACGGTGATATTCCCGCAGCGGGAATCGCGGGTTCCATTTAGGGAATTTTGACGTGAAAGATACTGAAAATACGCGGTTTAGGGGTGACTTAAGGGATTGCGAGTTTTAGCGTAGAAGTATGGTGGCAACAGCGCAGAGAAAATGGAGTTATGCGGCGAGTATTCCGACGGAAACGGCAGCGGGTTTGATCCGGGTATTGGGTAAGCCGGACGCGATGCGGATGTTGTGTCTGGTGTGGAACCAGCCGTTGTGCGTGGAGTTCTGCACGCGGGTGGCACGGATGAGCCGGAGCCGGGTGTCGCGGGGGTTCAGGGAACTGTACGGGGTGGGACTGGTGAGGATGCGGCAGGAGGGGCGGTACCGGTTTTACTGGCGGGTGACGCGAGGGATGCATCCGGTATTTGCGAACTTTATGCGGCTGGCGAAGTGGGTGGCGTGGCATTCGTCTGAGGTGGCGCTGGACCGAAGCTGCCTGGGCCATGCCAAGCGAGGATGGATTGAGGTGAGCGACTTGCCGTGGCCGAAAGAGGATGAGTGGGGGGCGGAGGAGGAGGAGGAGGAGGAGGAGGAGTGAGCGGGCGGGACGCGACTCGCCGCGCCGGAGTTTTCCAAATATGGACGCACTACTCCCCAGGTGCCGTGAAGATATCGAGCAGACCTTCTATGCGCTTGTGCACTTCATCAAAGGTTAATATCCTAATGCCAGTCAACCGTTCGCGAAACCTTTCGAAAGAGGTTCTTTTCTCCGATGAATTGAGCTCTGAGCAGTCTCCCGCAACGATCACGCAATACGGTTCGGAAGCGATCACAGAGGGCACCCCTCGCTGAAGACTCTGAATATT
>JANXUR010000042.1 GCA_025356095.1 Acidobacteriaceae bacterium
CCTGCTCTGGGCGGATTCGCACTCACAGCATTGCCTACTAGAACGTAGCCACGTACTTCACAACGCCGTTCGCCAGCAGGTCATAGCTGGGATCGATATTATGGGTGCCAGCGACGCGTGGAGCATTGATCAACCCTTGCAGGTCAACGACCGCGAGATACGTGGGCGAAATGCCCGCGCCATTCGCCATCAACGCATAGCCTTTCTTGTCACTCGGGCTTACGTACGCGGTCACAGTGTGTGGGTCCAATCCCTGAGCCCAGACTTGGCCGTCCGGGGTGTTGGGCAGCGTGGCAGCAACGTAATCCACTACTGCGGGCACGCCGATGCCGGAGGTGGCTGGCAGTACCAGAGCTCCAAACGTGTTGCCACCGAATTCGCCCGCGACCACTACCAGATGAGTTCCGGGCGCAACCGCGATACCGGAAGTGCCAGCTGAAAAGCCCGCGAATTCGGGGAAGGTCTGGAACTGGCCTGCACCGCTCCACGTGCTACCCGTGTATTGCGCTTGTGAAAGGTCGGTGATGTAAAGGTCGCCGGTGAATTCCACTGCCGAAAGGCCGATGCTCGTAGTGCAGTCTTCCGCGCCTGAATCTAGTTCCTGCCCAACAAAGTTACTGAAGCCCGCTACGGTCGGTAAAGTCTGGAAAATGTCGTAGTTGCCGCTCTCGCTGGGCGAAAGTATCAGATTACGATTCTGATCCCACACCACATCTTCTGAAACGATGTTGGTTGAGGCAATGGGAGTCTGGAAGGTGTTGGTAGCGAGGTCGAGGAATTGCAGTCCGCTGGCTGAAGGCGAAGCGCTTAGCCCAACCGTAATCACAGCCTGATTGGTTAGGTTGTTCAGCGCGACGCCGCAATTCATACACGCGCCGCCCGAGAACGATGCGAACGCATCCGCCCCGCTGGTCAAAGTGTTGGTCAACGCGCTGCCGGAAACCAGATACACGTCGGTATTGTTGCCCGTGCAGACGGTCACGCCGGTGACGGAGTTTGACGAGCAAGAATTTACTACATTCGGAGTAGAGATGCTGGTGGGTACACCACCGCCTTCAATCGGCACGACCTGCAGGCCTGTGACCAGTGTTGCCCACGCGCCATTCGGTACGTACGAAGTCACTTTTGTGCCCTGCGTGAGCACCGAAAGTGAACTGGTGGAAAGGCAGGCGTTGCTGGAAACTTTGCAGCTGAGCGACTTTGGCGTGACCGCGATGGGGTGCATTTTTTTCTCGCCTGCATTCAAACGAATTTTGCCGGTCAGCGTGTAGGTATCGGTCAACTTGAGCTTGAAGTCGGACCAGTTTTTGACGATGGTTGTGTCGAATTCCCCATTGGATCCTGGCGTCACCTGCACCGTGGCACTGGCAACAAGGTTGGAGCCAGTCGCAGGCACAATCGTGAAACTGTAGTTCAGCGTGGCTGGCGGGTCAGGTGCTCGCCAATCACGCGCAAACTGAAGCCCGTGCAACTGTCGGAAGCCGCTGCCTTGGTTAACTCCTGTGCAATCGCGTTAGACCATCCCAGCGCCAAAAGGGTGCTCAAAACACTTCCCATGAATATTTTTCTAATTTGCATGATGTATTCCTTCCCTACCGGTCAATTGGATTGTTGCGAACGAGCCGTTAGAGCAGCACCAGCCTCTTACGAGTCGGTGGGCGGGCAAGAAGGCGGCGAAACGTGTACCGCACGCTTCAAGCGTCTCCACACATGGGGAGATAGTTTGATTATGGGGATTGACGCACCAAAGGTCAGTGCTCAAACGCACGAATGAGTGTGACGGGCTTCTGGCAACGGCTTTTTATAACGCAGAAGTGAAAAGCGGGTCAGAGAAATCAAGAAGAATGGCGGCCCGAAGGCCGCCATCTTCACATCACATCCTTGTCGCGATATTCCCTTACGTGCCTTCGCTCCAGCCCGCCAGGTACTCTTCCTGCTCGGGCGTCAAGCGATCAATTTTCACGCCCATCGTCTCCAGCTTCAGCTTGGCGACTTTCTTGTC